>NZ_CDRRQK010000032.1:0-27247 GCF_977044405.1 Dorea sp. | reverse complement strand
GGCACGCATCACCGCAACCGGTACCGGCGTGGATATTGATAAGGTGGAGTATTCCGACGATGGGAAACATTATCTCACCGGCACGAGCTTTACCAGCGACACGGAAATTACCAAGTTCTATATCCGTGTGACGGATTCCAAGGGCAATGTCACCAATTGGCTGTATGAGAATGGCAAGGTGACGCAGAAGTAACGACTGACAGCTCCCTGACCCGCGCTGAGGCGGTCTGTCTGCTGTCAAAAAAATAAATGCCAAAAAGCGGCGTATTTCCGGACTTTTTGCGAGGCTGACATCATCAGGAAAGCCTTGCGGAAAGTCCGGTTTTCTTGTATGAAAATATATCTACTTTTTGGCCCGATTACTTTGATGTCATACTATTTTACTGAAATGTATGGAGCAGAGAAGAAGCAGTACCTGGACGCTAATAATTATAATAATACAAAAAGAAATCATGCAACAATCGTAAAGTTGATAGCGACTTTGAAACGAGCAACAAAGTATCAAAAAACTTTGAACCTTTGAATCAGCATCAGATGGAGCAGTTTCTATCTGTTCTCACGAAGTATAGGAATGTATGTGCGCATGGGGAACGACTGTTTACATACAGAACGGTAGATGCTATTGCGGATACACCGCTTCATAAAAAACTTTCATTACCACAGAGCGGTAATCAGTACGAAAAAGGAAAACAGGATCTGTTTGCTGTGGTGATTGCTTTTAGATATCTATTACCTGGAAAAGTATTACCAAATACCATTTAAAGTAAAGAAATATCCTCTAAGAGATAGTGAAATACCTTTTGTGTTTGAAAGAGAGGGGAATCCATTCGTGAGAGGATTTGAATAAAAGAACAGGAGTGCATGGAATGATGTGCTCCTGTTCTTTGCATTATAATAGGTAGAATAATATCAGAATTCATGCTAATATAGACACATAAAACAAACGGAGGTACTGATCCTGGGAGCATTGAGAGATTATCACGGAGAGCTACTTCTTGTTGGAATCAACTGTAATAAGAAGACCAAGGAACATGAATGCGAAATAGAAAAGATAGAGAGAAGTCTTACGAAGCAGGCATGAACGGACACCCATCCAAGCCTGCCAGTGTAGAACGGTTGACGGATATGATTTATAAATTTATGAAATAAGACAGGAGGAATATTGTATATGAACTACGGAAATATAAAAGAATGCGACATCGCAGACGGACCAGGCGTGAGAGTGAGTTTATTTGTCTCAGGATGCCGACATCACTGTAAAGGCTGCTTCAATGCAGAGACATGGGAGTTTGGATTCGGACATCCTTATACAGAAGAGACGGAAAAAAAGATTCTGGAACTGCTTGGATCTAACTTTATCCAGGGCTTCACGCTTCTTGGGGGAGAACCATTCGAGCCGGAGAATCAGGTAGAGCTTGTAAAGCTTCTTAAGAAGATCCGCAAGACGTACCCAAAGAAAGATGTCTGGTGTTATAGCGGATACCTCTTTGATAAAGATATGGTGCCGGGAGGATGTATCTATACGGATGTGACAGAAGAGATGTTGTCTTATATAGACGTCCTGGTTGATGGAGAATTCAAGGAAGAGTTAAAAGATGTAACCCTGGTATTCAGAGGAAGTCAGAACCAGAGAATTATTAATGTGGCTGAGAGTAAAAAACAGGGGAAAGTTGTACTTGAAGCGTATTAGTATGAATCGGAGGTATAAAAAGGGCAGGAGATTATTTCTCCTGCCAGATGCGTAACATCTTGATGATCTTTTCTTTTTCCGTAATTGAAAAACCACGGAATACATTGAGTACTTCGTCATTCAACTGACGTTCTTTTTCGTCCAGAGGAGGAAGATCTCTTCCTGCATCCAGAATTGTGTCCACGGATACGTTACAAAGTTTTGAATAATAGAGAAGAACTCTCAGATTAAGCTTTGCACGATTGTTCTCGACATTGCTGACGAAAGGAACGGTACAGTTTAAATCTTTTGCTACCTGTTCCTGAGTGATCCCGCGTTCACTCCTTAATTGTTTCATTTTTAATCCAACTTTTGAAAAATCCACTTCGTTCATTGCAAGGCTCCTTTATTATTAATGTATAACGATATTATATAAGTATATATTATTATAAATCGTGACAATAATCAATACAGAAAAATTTACTTTTTTAAATAAAAAGAGTATAATCAAGATAAGTTATACAAAAGACAGGACGACAGGACAGAAAAAGGAGGCAAAATATATGTTAACATGTATCTATGTAGTGGAAAAAATTGATGGTGATTATGCAGAACTCAGACGTGTTGATGCACTGACACATGATCCGGAAGAGACCAAGACGATAGCAAGAGCATTACTTCCGGCAGAGATTATGGAAGGCAATAAACTGTTATATGAGAACCTGCAGTACCGTCTGATTGCAGAGTAAGAACAGATATATCAATTTTGAATGAGTATACATATAAAATTGAGATATAAAAGAGAATAACGGGAAAAAGAAGTGTAGAGGTTAAAAAAGAACTGATGCACTTCTTTTTATTTTATATAATGCAATATGAATATCAGATGCAATATACAGTTTCGCAAAAATGTCTGATAGACTGCGGAAATTGAAGACATTTTCTCAAGAAGAAAAAAGAGAAAAATCACGATTTTGTAGAAAATGACGAATAATGGAAAATCAAAATTGTGCATTTTCATTGTGAAAAAAAGAACATAAATTGGAACTACCATTTTGATGTGAAAAAAATGATGAGAAAATGTGGGAAATTAAAATAAATTAAAGTAAAAATCAACAAAAAAATAATAAAAAAATAAGGAAAATGACCACTGGACAAAACAATTGACATTTTCAAAAAATCGCAGTAAACTAGCAAAAAAATTATGAAGGAAGGGGATAGTACGGAAAAGCTTGTTGAAAGCCTTGTAGAAGAACTTAACTGTGAAACCGTATTTACCATCCCGGTATTTGGAGGAATCGCTGTTGACGAAGGTGTTGTTGTAACTTGGATCATTATGGCGGTTCTTACTATTCTAAGTATAGTATTCGTAAGGAATCTAAGCGTAGAGAAACCGGGAAAGGTACAGCTTATGCTGGAATCAGTAATTGGCTGGGCACAGGATTTCTTTGAAGGTATAATAGGAAAAGAAAACAGGGGCTATATTCCATATCTGATGACGGTAGCGCTTTATCTTGCAATATCAAATGTCATCGGGCTGTTAGGATTTAAGCCTCCGACAAAGGACATGAACGTAACAATCGCACTTGCCGTTATGAGTATGTTCGTGATCGAGTGGTCCGGTATCCATAAAAATGGTCTGGTTCACTGGTGCAAACATTTTGCAAAGCCAGTGCCGATCGTAGCACCAATCATGATACTGGAGATTGTAATCCGCCCACTGTCGCTTTGTATGCGACTGTTTGGTAATATGTTAGGTGGATTTGTAGTCATGGAACTGATCAAACAGGTCGTTCCTTTAATTGTGCCGATACCGTTTAGTTTTTATTTTGATATATTTGACGGATTATTACAGGCATATGTATTCGTATTCTTAACTGCATTATTTATGACAGAAGAGATGGAATAAAAATAAGACATTTACAACATTTAGTATAAGTAGACTTAGGATAAGAAAAGGAGAAAAAAATTATGAGTGGAACAATTATCGCAATTGGAGCAGGTATCGCAGTACTTACAGGTATCGGAGCAGGTGTTGGTATCGGTATCGCAACAAGCAAAGCAGTAGACGCTATCGCAAGACAGCCGGAAGCAGACGGAAAGATCAGAACATCCCTGATCCTTGGTTGCGCACTTGCAGAGGCAACCGCTATTTACGGTTTCATTATCGCACTTTTGATCGTCCTTCTTTTGAAATAATGTTTTCTGACGATAACGGATCAAAGAAGGGAAAGGCAGGTAGAGATAGATGCTGAGAATAGATTTTAATCTTGTGCTGACGATCATCAACATCATCGTTCTGTATCTGATTCTCAGAAAATTCCTGTTTCGCCCGGTCATGGACATTATGGAAAAGCGGGAGAAGATGATTGCAGACGGAATCAGCCATGCAAATGAAGAGCAGGACAAAGCACATGCTCTTAAGAAACAGTATGAAGAGGCATTGAATGGAGCAAAAGAAGAATCCACGAAGATGATCGAACAGGCGAAACTGGATGCAAAACAGGAATACAACCAGATCCTGAACGAGGCTAATGAAAAGGCAGACAAGGTTATGAAGACAGCAAGAGAAAGCCTTAATCAGGAAAGAGAACAGGCCTTTGATGATATGAAGGCACAGGTTGCAGGGCTGGCAATGGATGCTGCGAAGAAGATTTTACTTGAGAATGCAGACAGCATAAGCAGCGCAGATGCATATGACCAGTTTTTGAAAGATGCAGGTGATTCCCATGACAGCGAAGAATAGAAAAGAAGCAGAGCCGGTATTCTGCCAGGTGGCAGCACTCCGGTATGCGAAAGTTCTAAGTGAACTTGGAATTTCGAAAGAAACTGTCCGGGAGACAGAGAACATTTTCGAAACATCACAGGAATTAAAGGCAGCACTGGTAAACCCAGTGATCACAAAAGAAACAAAACACAACATCATTGATAAAGTATTCCCGGAGGAAATGCGTACATTTCTTAAGGTGGCATGTGATCATGACAAGCTTGTGATCGCAGACCAGATCTTTGCAGCGTACGAAGAATTACAGAATCAGGCAGCAGGAGTTAAGACAGTGTATCTTCGTTACACGGTTCTTCCAAGCAAAGAGCAGAAAAAGAAGATGGGAGACTTCATCAAGAAGAAATACAGTGCCGGAGACATCAAATGGGTTATGGCAGAAGATAAGGCACTGATCGGCGGATTCATCCTGCAGGTTGACGGAAAAGAATATGACTACAGTGTGCAGGGCCGCCTGAACCGCTTAGAGCGGAAATTAACGAATTAACATGGAGGTGAAGGAATTGAGTGCAATCAGCTCAGATGAAATTATCTCTATATTAAAAGAAGAGATAAAGAATTATGATGTAATAAGCAGAGATCAGGAAGTAGGTACTGTTATCTCTGTTGGTGATGGAATCGCCTCCGTATACGGAATCGACCACGCAATGTATGGCGAGATTGTCACATTGGAGACAGGTCTTAAGGGCATGGTACAGGATATCAAGGAAAATGAGATCAGCTGTATCCTGTTCGGAGATGATTCAGAGATCAAACAGGGCACAAAAGTGTGCCGTACGGGTAAAAAAGCAGGTATTCCGGTAGGTGAAGGCTATATCGGAAGAATCGTAGATGCTCTTGGAGCACCAATCGATGGAAAAGGTGAGATCAAAGCTGACGGATACCGTCCGGTAGAGAATGAGGCACCTGGAATCGTTGACCGTAAGTCGGTAAGCGTTCCGCTTGAAACAGGTATCCTTTCTATTGATTCCATGTTCCCAATCGGACGTGGACAGCGAGAGTTGATCATTGGTGACAGACAGACAGGTAAGACATCCATTGCAACCGATACGATCATCAACCAGAAAGGAAAAGATGTCATCTGTATCTATGTAGCAATTGGTCAGAAAGCATCAACTGTAGCAAGACTGGTAAATGACTTAAAAGCACATGACGCACTGGATTACACTACAGTATTCTGCTCAACAGCCAGTGAATGTGCACCACTTCAGTATATTGTACCTTATTCAGCAACAGCGCTTGCAGAGTACTTCATGTATCAGGGAAAAGATGTATTGATCGTATATGATGATCTGTCTAAACATGCGGTAGCATACCGTGCAATCTCTCTGTTACTTGGACGTTCACCTGGACGTGAAGCTTATCCTGGTGACGTATTCTATTTACATTCAAGACTGCTCGAACGAAGCAGCCGTTTAAGTGATGAAGCAGGCGGAGGTTCTATCACAGCACTTCCGATCATCGAGACACAGGCAGGAGATGTATCTGCATACATTCCTACGAACGTTATTTCTATCACAGACGGACAGATCTTCTTAGAGAGTGACCTGTTCAATGCCGGTATGCGTCCGGCCGTTAACGTTGGTCTTTCTGTATCCCGTGTAGGTGGAGCAGCACAGACAAAGGCTATGAAGAAAGCCAGTGGTAGTGTCCGTATCGACCTGGCACAGGCAAGAGAGATGGAATCATTTACCCAGTTCAGTTCAGACCTTGACGATGCAACAAAGAATCAGCTGAAATACGGAAGCTGTCTGACAGAACTGTTAAAACAGCCTCTGGGACGTCCGTTAAGTCTTCATGAGCAGGTGATCACACTTTGTGTCGCTACGAATAAACTGATGCTTGATATTGACACAAAGAAGATCAAAGAATTCCAGATGGATATGCTTGCGTTCTTTGACAGAGAACACAAAGAAATCGGCAAAGCGATCGACGAGAAGAAAGTTCTGGATGATGAACTGAAAGAGCAGATTCTTGCAGCAGCAAAGGAATTCAAGGAAAGAAGATAAGCGGGTGTAGCTATGGCAAATGCAAAAGAGATTAAGGAAAGAATGGCCAGTATCGAAGAGACGAGAAAGATCACCAATGCCATGTATCTGATCTCATCTTCCAAGATGAAACAGGCCAAGAAAAAGCTTGCGGACACAGAACCTTTCTTCTATGCCATGCAGGCAGAAATCGCCAGAATTTTGCGACATGTGCCGGATATGCACAGCCAGTTCTTCGACGGACGTGAAGACATCCCGGCTGAAGAAAGAAAGATTGGCTATATCGTTGTCACCGCTGACAAAGGACTTGCAGGAGCATACAACCATAACGTGATCAAGAAGACAGAAGAACTGTTGCAGAAACCGGGAAAGCACAAATTATTCGTACTTGGAGAAGCCGGAAGACAGTACTTCGCAAAGCGTGAAGGAATTGAGATGGATACCCAGTTCCGTTATACCGTTCAGAACCCGACACTGCACAGATCTAGAACCATTTCGTTAGAGATTGCACAGCAGTTCAGAAGCGGGGAACTGGATGAGATCCACATCATATATACACGTATGGTCAATGCCATGACAGCAGAGACTGAGGAACAGAAGCTTCTTCCTATGAAGAAGACAACCTTCCTTCCGGAAAATATGCCGGCGATTGTCGGTACCGGGTTATATCAGGAAGATATGGTATTCTGGCCATCGACGCACAGCGTAATGGGCAATATCGTTCCAAACTACATCAACGGTATCATCTATGGATGCCTGGTAGAGTCTTACTGCAGTGAGCATAATGCCAGAATGCAGGCGATGCAGAACGCAACAGACAGTGCAACAGATATGCTGAACGAATTAAATATTACTTACAACCGTGTCCGCCAGGCAGACATCACACAGGAACTGACAGAAATCATCGGCGGAGCCAATGCACAGAAACGTAAGTAAGAGATAGCGTTCGCAGATGGCGAGACTGTTATAGAACAGAAGAACTAATAATAACCACGAAATAATAAAAAAGAAAGTGGGCAGCAGTAATATGACAAAAGGAAGAATCGTACAGGTTATGGGACCTGTCGTAGACGTAGAATTTAATAATAGAGAAGAACTTCCATTTATCAAAGATGCCCTGGAAGTAGACAACGGCGGAAAACGCTGTGTCATGGAAGTAGCCCAGCACGTAGGTAACAACATCGCACGTTGTATCATGCTGGCTTCCAGTGAGGGTCTGCAGAAGGGTATGGAAGTTACCGCTACTGGCGCTGGTATCAAAGTACCGGTAGGAGAGAAGACTCTGGGACGTCTGTTCAATGTACTTGGAGAGACGATCGATAACGGAGAACAGATCACAGACAGCGAAAAATGGGTCATCCACAGAAAAGCACCAAGCTTCGAAGAACAGAGCCCGGCTGTCGAAGTATTAGAGACAGGAATCAAGGTCATTGACCTTCTGACACCTTATGCAAAAGGTGGTAAGATCGGTCTGTTCGGTGGTGCCGGTGTAGGTAAGACCGTACTGATCCAGGAGCTTATCCATAACATCGCAACAGAGCATGGTGGATATTCCATCTTCACCGGTGTCGGAGAGCGTTCCCGTGAAGGTAATGACTTATGGACAGAGATGAGAGAATCAGGGGTACTTGATAAGACAGCCCTGGTATTCGGACAGATGAACGAACCACCTGGATCTCGTATGCGTGTCGCTGAGACCGGACTTACAATGGCAGAATATTTCCGTGATGTAGAGCACCAGAACGTGCTTCTCTTCATCGATAATATCTTCCGTTTCGTACAGGCAGGTTCCGAGGTTTCCGCCCTTCTCGGACGTATGCCGTCAGCCGTAGGTTATCAGCCGACACTGGCAAATGAAATGGGTGCCCTTCAGGAACGTATCGCTTCTACAAAGAACGGATCTGTAACATCAGTTCAGGCCGTATACGTACCAGCCGATGACTTAACTGACCCGGCGCCTGCAACAACATTCTCACATCTGGATGCGACAACCGTACTTTCCAGAAAGATCGTTGAGCAGGGTATCTACCCGGCCGTAGATCCACTGGATTCTACATCCCGTATCCTGGAGCCTGCAGTTGTAGGTGAGGAACATTACCAGGTAGCACGTAAGGTACAGGAGATCCTGCAGAAGTATAAAGAGTTACAGGACATCATCGCAATCCTTGGTATGGAAGAATTATCCGAAGAGGATAAAATGACAGTAGCCCGTGCCAGAAAGATCCAGAAATTCCTGTCACAGCCATTCTCAGTTGCCGAGACATTTACCGGAGTTCCTGGAAAATATGTTCCACTTAAGGAAACAGTTCGCGGATTCAAAGCAATCATCGATGGCGAGATGGATGAATATCCGGAAAATGCATTCTTCAATGTAGGTACGATCGAAGACGTGATCGAAAAGGCGAAGGCAGAAGGAGTGGCTTAGTATGAGCACATTTTCATTGAAAATTATATCCACGGATAAGGTCTTCTATGATGGCAAATGTGAATACCTGGTCATCCCGACGATTGACGGGGAGAAAGGTATTCTGGCTCATCATGAGAACATGGTCATCGCAGTGGAGATTGGGGAACTGCGTTTCCGTAAGCCTGACGGCGAGTGGGTAACAGCAGTTGTATCCAAGGGATTTGCAGAAATCGTGAATAACCGTGCATCTGTACTGGTCAATACGGCAGAGCGTCCGGAAGACATCGATGTAAAACGTGCAGAGGAAGCAAAGGAACGTGCCGAAGAACAGCTTCGTCAGAAGCAGAGCATTCAGGAGTATTATCTGTCACAGGCTTCTATGGCCCGTGCCATGACAAGACTGAAGGCGTCCAGAAACAGACGCGGGGATATTTAGAATATCGGAATATATCATTTTTATAAATATCAGAGAAGTTCTTCTATAAATGGTGTTATAATAGCCAGTGGTTATTGACACACTATTGTAGAAGAACTTTTTTATATAAAAGTATGCAATAGAAGCTGCTATCTGCGGGAACTGCCACTGGCAGTTCCCTGCGGATGTTTTGGCAAGTGGAAGGTTCCGTGGATGAATGAATAGTAGAAATGAAAAGATGTATGGGCTTGTATAAAGAATATTACTTATGATAAGCTTGTGCATATAAAATGATAGATAAAAAGTGCAGGACTAGGAGGATGCGAAAGATGAAGAGAAGAATAATCGCTGCATTATTAGCAACCACAATGGCAGTGGCATTGACAGTTGGATGTGATATCAAAGATATAGGTAAAGTCGTTTCTGAAAAGACTGAGAAAAAAGAGGATACCAGTGCAAAGATTACGATTGGATTTTCCCAGGTCGGGGTAGAGTCGGACTGGAGACTTGCAAATACAGATTCCATGAAGACGACATTCAGTGAAGAGAATGGCTATAAGCTGATTGTAAAAAACGCCGGACAGAAGCAGGAGAACCAGGTTGCGGCAATCCGGGAATTTATCGAAGAAAAAGTAGACTATATCGTACTTGCGCCGGTAACGGAAGATGGGTGGGACGTTGTATTAAAGGAAGCAAAAGATGCGGGAATTCCGGTTATCGTGGTGGACCGTATGGTGGATGTATCTGATGACAGCCTGTATACAGCATGGATCGGTTCAGACTTTGAGATGGAGAGCGAGAAAGTATGTGCATGGCTGAAGGCTTATGCAGATGCAAAAGGAATGAAAGAGATTAATATCGCACACATCCAGGGAACGGAAGGAGCGTCTGCACAGATTGGGCGTACCGACGGACTGGAAACCGCAGCAAAAGAGTACGGCTGGAATATCGTAGCAACCCAGACCGGAGAATTCACCAAAAACAAAGGCCGGGATGCCATGGAAGCAATGCTCAAAGCAAAGAGTAATATCAATGTCGTATATTGTGAAAATGACAATGAGGCAGCCGGCGCGATCGAGGCGATTGAAGCAGCAGGCAAGACCGTTGGTCCGGACGGCGATATCCTAGTTCTGTCATTCGATGCAACGAATGATGGTCTTAAGAATGTGCTGTCAGGAAAGATTGCCTGCGATGCAGAGTGTAACCCATTACATGGTCCTCGCGTGGAAGATGTGATAAAAAAGCTGGAGAAGAAAGAAAAGGTCGATCAGATTCTATATGTGGAAGAAGAAATGTTTGCGTATGATGATACGGTGACATCTGTGAAAATCGGTGAACAGGAATATAAGGTAACTCCGGTGACGGAGCGTGTGATTGATGAGCGGGCATATTAATGCGCGCTCATCACCTTGTATGTCGGCGGTAACTTGCCGGTGTCTCATCATATTTTTCCTGAAACAATTTATAAAAATAGCCCTTATTATGATACCCGATCTCATTTGCAATCTCTTCGATGCTTTTATCAGTAGTAGCAAGCAGGTGTTCTGCACGTTCCAGACGAATCTGCTGAACATA
Source organism: Dorea sp. (assembly GCF_977044405.1). Lineage (NCBI taxonomy): Bacteria > Bacillati > Bacillota > Clostridia > Lachnospirales > Lachnospiraceae > Dorea > Dorea sp. Next base: position 16,411 of record NZ_CDRRQK010000032.1, on the reverse strand, counting down.
GGCAGAATAAGTAAGACCGGTCTTCCTTTTGATCAGGCGGTTAAAGTAATCTTCCTGGTAGTGGAATTCATTGACCAGATCCTGGATGGTCACATCTGTATAATGTAACCGGATATAGTCCGAGATCTCTTCAAAGATCAGCCAGTTCATGGTCTGCTTCTGCTCTTTCGAAAGAGAGAAGTCATACTGCGTACTTAAGATACGGAAGATACGGAATAAAAGTCCCTTCATAATATAACGGGAACCACTGTCCGGTGCGTAAGATTCTTTCAGAAGCAGCAGAAGACTTTCTTCGAGCTGGTCATCCGCTGCGGCATTCGGTTTAAAATGCAAATACTGCTGGACATCTTTTTGCTTTAACAGTGCGGACTGGAGAAAGGAAAGAATCTTCTGTGGTGTATTACTTTCATTCATAATCTCCGTGAACATGTCATTTGCAATTCCAAGAAACAGGATGATCGCTGACTGATTTTCCAGGCAGTCCTGATGCAGACAGTTCTTATCGATCAGACACAGATCCCCTTTGTGAAATACAATATCTTTATTCAGAATTCTCTGATGAAATTCCCCTTCGACCACATATGAAAGTTCCAGATAGTCATGTGTATGAAGCTGGGTGCATTCACCGATGGAAAAATAATAGTGGTAACAGAAGTTTTCCGGAGAAGGCATCATAGTAGCCCTGAGACTTCCCGGTGCATCGAAGTTCCAGCACAGTAAGAAACTCCTGTCCTGTCCAATCAGTGGATAAGTCTTTACTTCCTGTACAGATTTTGAATATTCGGGACAGACAAGTCTTGCCCCCAACTTATGGTTTGCAGGAAGAAGCCGCATATCAGGTCCTGTGATCTGACGGCAGAAATCAGATAATGTCATGCCAAATACCTCCTTTGTTGTATGTGTATTATATCACACTATCGGTCGGAATAGGTAACTTATTTCCAGAAAGTGCAGAGTTAAGAAATTGAGAATTCAGAAACATTTTTTTATAATAAAGCCATGATGAAAACGAACTATAAATTCACTAATAATTTATAAAAAAAGGAGAATGAAAAATGTTAAAAACAAAAAAGTATCAGTTCTGGTTTTGCACAGGATCACAGGATCTTTATGGAGATGAGTGTCTCGCACACGTAGCAGAGCATTCTAAAATTATCGTAGATGCCCTGAACAAATCAGGAAACCTTCCATATGAAGTAGTATGGAAACCAACCATGATCACAAACGAAGTTATCAGAAAGACATTCAACGAAGCGAACATGGATGAGAACTGTGCCGGTGTTATCACATGGATGCACACATTCTCACCCGCAAAATCATGGATCTTAGGATTACAGGAATACAGAAAACCATTACTTCACTTACATACACAGTTCAACCGTGAGATTCCATACGACACAATCGATATGGACTTCATGAATGAGAACCAGGCAGCACATGGTGACAGAGAGTACGGACACATTTTCACACGTCTGAATAAAGTTCGTAAGATTGTTTCAGGATACTGGGAAGATGAAGATGTACAGAAAGAAATCGGATCATGGATGCGTACAGCAGTTGGTGTGATTGAAAGCAGCCACATCCGTGTAATGCGTATCGCAGACAACATGAGAAACGTTGCCGTAACAGAAGGTGACAAAGTAGAAGCTCAGATCAAATTCGGATGGGAAGTAGATGCTTATCCTGTAAATGAGATCGTTGAAGCTGTAAATGCAGTATCACAGGCAGACATCAATACATTAGTAGAAGAATACTATGATAAATATGACATCCTTCTTGAGGGAAGAGATGAAAAAGAATTCCGTGAGCATGTAGCAGTACAGGCTGGAATCGAGATTGGATTCGAGCGTTTCATGGAAGAGAAGAACTATCAGGCAATCGTAACACACTTCGGAGACCTCGGCGGACTGAAACAGCTCCCAGGACTTGCAATCCAGAGACTGATGGAAAAAGGTTATGGATTCGGTGGAGAAGGTGACTGGAAGACAGCAGCTATGGTTCGTCTTATGAAGATCATGACAGCTGGAATGAAAGATGCTAAGGGAACATCATTCATGGAAGACTACACATACAACCTGATCCCAGGAAAAGAAGGTGTACTGGAGGCTCACATGCTGGAAGTTTGCCCATCTATCGCAGATGGAAAGATCAGCATCAAAGAGCAGCCACTTAGCATGGGTGACAGAGAAGATCCTGCAAGACTTGTATTCACATCTAAGACAGGTCCTGCTATCGCAACATCTCTGATCGACCTTGGCGACAGATTCCGTCTGATCATCAATGATGTAGACTGCAAGAAGACAGAAAAACCAATGCCAAAACTTCCAGTAGCAACAGCATTCTGGACACCACAGCCGAACTTAAAGGTTGGAACAGAAGCATGGATTCTGGCAGGTGGAGCTCACCATACAGCATTCTCTTATGACTTAACAGCACAGCAGATGGGTGACTGGGCAGAAAGCATGGGAATCGAAGCGATCTACATCGACAAAGATACAAATATCAGACAGCTTAAGAACGAACTTCTGTGGAACAGCGTTGCATACCGCAAATAGTCAGAATTACGCATATATCTTGAGGAAAATGTAATAACATATCCCGCAGATGAATGATTGTAAAATGATATAAAAATATAAGCAGAAAAAACATATTTGCAGGGGATATCAAAATGGATATTTCCCTGCAAAAATAGTATAATGGATATAAATAGAAACTGGAAAATAGATAATAGGAGGAAGCGTACATGAGCAACGTAAAAGAAATCATTGAAAGCGGAAAAGCTTTTCTTGGTATCGAATTTGGTTCTACAAGAATTAAGGCAGTACTGATCGATGAGGATCATAACCCGATCGCATCTGGAAGCCACACATGGGAGAACCGTTATGAGAACGGTCTGTGGACATACTCTCTGGATGATATCTGGACCGGTCTTCAGGACAGCTACCGTGATCTGACAGAAAATGTACAGAAAGAATACGGAGCAACAATCAAAAAATTAGGAGCAATCGGATTCAGCGCCATGATGCATGGATATATGGCATTTGACAAGGACGGAAAGCTTCTGGCACCATTCCAGACATGGAGAAACAGCAATACAGGAAAGGCAGCAGAAGTACTGGTAGATCTGTTCCAGTATAACATTCCGCTCAGATGGAGCATTGCGCACCTGTATCAGTGCATCCTTGATAAAGAAGAGCACGTAAAAGATATCGCATTCATGACAACGCTGGCAGGATACATCCACTGGCAGATGACAGGAGAGAAGGTTCTCGGAGTTGGCGACGCATCCGGAATGTTCCCAATCGATATGAATACAAAAGATTACGATGAGGAAATGATCCAGAAGTTCGATAAACTTGTGGAAGATGAACATTTCGCATGGAAGGTAAAAGACATTATGCCAAAGGTACTCGTTGCAGGAGAGGCAGCAGGTACACTGACAGAAGAAGGAGCAAAACTTCTGGATCCTACAGGTAATCTGGAAGCAGGAATCCCGCTCTGCCCGCCAGAAGGTGATGCAGGAACAGGTATGGTAGCTACGAACAGCGTGGCACAGCGTACAAGTAACATTTCTGCTGGTACATCATTCTTCTCAATGGTTGTACTGGAGAAACCACTGAAAGATCTGCACACAGAGATCGATATGGTAACAACACCAGACGGAAGCCTGGTAGCCATGGTACATTCCAACAACGGAACAACGGACCTGAATGCATGGGTGAATCTGTTCAAAGAATTTGCAGATGCTATCGGAGCAGACGTAGATATGAACCAGATGTATGGAACACTTTACAATAAAGCACTCGAAGGAGATGTTGACTGCGGCGGAATCCTTTCATACGGCAACTACGCAGGAGAGCCGATCACAGATGTAGAAAAAGGACGCCCGATGGTAGTAAGAACACCGGAGACAAAGTTTAACCTTGCAAACTTCATGAGATCACACCTGTATACAGCACTTGGTGTCATCAAAGTCGGAATGGATATCCTGACAAAAGATGAAGGCGTAGAGATCGATACCGTTCTTGGACACGGTGGACTCTTTAAGACAAAAGGTGTCGGACAGAAGATCCTTGCAGATGCTATCGATACACCGGTTGTAGTTATGGAGACAGCAGGAGAAGGTGGACCATGGGGAATGGCTATCCTGGCTGAATACATGGTAAAACGTGCAGAAGGTGAGAAGCTTGAAGACTATCTGAAGAACAAAGTATTCGGAAGCGATGCCGGAAGCAGAATCGATCCAGATCCGGAAGGCGTAAAAGGATACGAAGCATTCATGGAAAGATACAAGAAAGGTCTGGACGTAGAGCGTAGAGCATGCGCAGATCTGTAAGCTATAAAATTAATCAGAGTAATAAAAATTAGGAGCTGAAAAATTATGCTGGAAGAATTAAAAAAAGAAGTATATGAAGCAAATATGCTTCTTCCAAAATATAAAATGGTAACATTCACATGGGGAAATGTAAGCGGGATCGACCGTGAAAAAGGTCTTTTCGTAATCAAACCAAGTGGAGTAGATTATGACAAATTAACACCGGAAGACATGGTAGTGGTAGACCTTCAGGGTAACAAAGTAGAAGGTGACTTAAATCCATCTTCTGACACAGCAACACACGTAGAACTGTATAACCGCTTCCCTGAGATTGGTGGAGTTGTACATACACATTCACCATGGGCAACAAGCTGGGCACAGGCAGGAAGAGGAATCCCTTGCTACGGAACTACACATGCAGATTACCTGTACGGAGAAGTTCCATGTGTAAGAAATCTTACAAAAGAAGAGATTGATGAAGCATATGAGAAGAATACAGGTGTACTGATCGCAGACAGATTCGACGAAGACGATCTGGACTACATCGCAACACCGGCAGTACTGTGTAAGAACCACGGACCATTCACATGGGGAAAAGATGCACACGAAGCAGTTCATAATGCAGTTGTATTGGAAGAAGTAGCCAAGATGGCAGCAAGATGCGAGATGATCAATCCGGACGTAAAACCGGCACCACAGGAGTTACAGGATAAGCATTACTTCAGAAAACATGGAGCAAATGCATATTATGGACAGCCTGGAAAATAAAAATTTTAAGGGCGTAACCGGGGTAAGTACCCGCGGTTGCGCCCTTCTTTCATAAATCTTTCGCCTTTATTAACAATTCGTTCGTAATTTCATCACGATTTCATCACAATTAACCTCTATACTATGAATTGTTCGAAAGAACACACTTTAAATCTTTTTCATAACTTTTTCCTCAGGACTGCACTCCTCCCAAACAATGCAGTCCTATTTTAATGCCCAGGTATGCAAGAGAAGCTGCCAGCGTCAGATTTTCTGTATCAAAGTATCTATAGAAAACTAGCTGCTACCAGCTTTTTTGAATGCATGGCGATATAAAAAACTCCGAATCACCATTCATGAACGGTGATCCGGAGTTTTTTTGGTAGTCATATGATTTTATACTGTTGTGAAGAGGTCAATAGACTGTCCTGTCATAACTGCCGGTGAATCTGCAAGCAGGTAGATGATTGCTTTTGCAACATCTTTAGAGCTTCCCATTGGGCAGCCGTCCTGTCCTACGGAGTGGTTGTATACTCTCTGTCCCGGTGTGTCTACGATTCCAGGAGATACGGCATTACATTTGATTCCGTATTCTTTGGTCTGGATGGCAGTTGTCTTGGTCATTGTTACGATACCGCCTTTCGCTACAGCGTATGCACCCATCTGGGAAGCGATACGTCCCATTCTGGAAGATACGTTTACGATATCTCCTTTGCCCTGTTTTATCATTACAGGTACAACGTTCTTAGTTACAAGGAATGGGATTCTTAAGTTTGTCTTGATGATCTGATCCCACTGTTCTTCTGACCACTCCCAGATCTTGATTGCCTGGTGTTCGATGTTTTTGTAGATTTCTTTTGGGTATCCGCCGGCGTTGTTAACGAGGATATCGATTCTTCCGTATTTGTCTACAACGGTTTTAACCATATCTGCAACCTGTTCTCCATCTGTTAAGTCTCTGGAAAGTGAGATTGCTGTTCCGCCTGCGTCTTCAATCATTTTTACTGTTTCATCAAGATCAGACTGTGTTCTTGCTACTGTTACGACGGTAGCACCTTCTGCTGCGATAGCAAGTGCTGCGTCACGTCCGATTCCTTTTCCTGATCCTGTTACAATTGCGATTTTTCCTTCTAATTTACCCATGATATATATCCTCCAAATTTACATTTATTATTTTTTAGTGCGGGACGCGGCATATAGAGCCGTCCGCTTTTCATACCAAAGTATGCAAGAGACGCTGCCAGTGGCAGGTTCTCTGTATATATTTATACAAGTCTTGCATTGTCTGCAAAGAACGAAATGTCTGTAGATTCGATATAACTGTCTCCAATCTCGTGGAGCAGTATGACGTTCAAATTGCCGTTCAGATTCTTCTTATCTAATGCGATGGCTTCGGTTAAGGTTCCAAGTTCCAGACCACATTCATAAGGAAGTCCGTAAGTCTTTAAGACATTCAGGATTCTTTCTGAAGTGCCTTCTGGTGTAAGTCCTTTTTCCTCAGCGATCTTACTGATCTGATACATGCCGATCGCAACGGCTTCTCCATGGCTTTCCCGCTGATAATGGAAATGCTGCTCTATGGTGTGAGCCAGTGTATGTCCAAAGTTCAGTAACATACGCTCACCGGTGTCAAACTGATCGTTTTCTACAACCATTCGTTTGATATCTACACAACGAGTGATGATGGCAGGAAGTTCTTCTGTTAAATCTTCAAAAGAACTGTGTGACTCCAAGGTCTTGAACAAGTCAGCATCTTTGATGCAGCCGTACTTGATGACCTCTCCCATACCATCGTTGATAAATCGTTCCTTCAGCGTGTTTAAGACATGCGGATCGATCAATACCAGCGAAGGCTGATAGAATGCACCTACCAGATTCTTTCCTTCCGGAAGATCTACAGCAACTTTTCCACCGACAGAAGAGTCTACCTGAGCTAAGAGGGAAGTCGGTATCTGTACGAGCTTTACGCCTCTTAGATAACTGGCTGCCGCGAATCCGGCGAGATCTCCGATCACACCGCCGCCAAGAGCGATCACCAGATCACTTCTTGAAATCTTAGCTTCCAGCATAGCCTTATAAACGGTTGGAAGTGTCTGAAAATCTTTGGTTGCTTCTCCGTGAGGAAGTACCAGATGGTGGCACTCGTAAGTGGAACTTAAGGTTCCGATCAGCTTGTCACCATATAGTGGAAATACATTATCATCCGATACGATCATGATACGTTTCCCGTGGTAAATCTCGCGGATATAATCTCCAGCCTGGGACAATATGTTGTTTTTAATATAAATAGGATAACTGTCTTTTCCCAGCTTAACTGTAAGTTTCATAATATAGCTCCTGTAAGGTTACGGATTGTCTGGTCTGTCCTGCATCTATAGCAGATGACAGATTGGAACGTCTAGATTGTCTTTCCGACAACGCCTGCAATCTGTGCAACCTGTTTGATTAATTGGTCGTATTTCTTAGGTTTTAATGACTGGGCCCCGTCACAGAGAGCGGATTCCGGATCATTGTGTACTTCGATCATCAGTCCATCGGCGCCTGCAGCAACTGCAGCCATTGCCATGGAATCTACTAACCACCATTTTCCACCGGCGTGACTTGGGTCAACGATGATTGGAAGATGTGTCAGTTTACGGAGTACCGGGATACTCTGAAGATCCAGAGTATTTCTTGTATAGCTTTCGAATGTACGGATACCACGTTCACAGAGGATGACATTTTCATTACCAGATGCCATGATGTATTCTGCTGACATGATCCATTCTTCGTATGTTGCATTTAAGCCTCTCTTTAAGAGGATCGGACGGTCGAGCTGTCCTAATTCTTTTAACAGATCGAAGTTCTGCATGTTACGTGCACCAATCTGGATAAGGTCTACTTTTTCATTGAAGACATCCAGATATTTATCTGACATAAGTTCCGTTACGATTGGAAGACCGGTTGCTTCTTTGACTGCTGTTAAGATATCAAGACCTTCAAGACCAAGTCCCTGGAATGAATATGGGCTTGTTCTTGGTTTGAAAGCACCACCACGGAGTAAGTTAGCTCCGGAAGCTTTGGCTGCCTGTGCGATCTCAAGAACCTGTTCGTAAGATTCTACGGAACAAGGTCCGGCAATCATTGCCAGGTGATCTCCGCCGACTTTTACACCCGATACATCCACGATGGAATCTTCCGGGTGGAATGCACGGTTGGCGAGTTTGTAAGGTTCCTGTACATGCATAACCTTGTCGACTGCTGAGTCAATCTCGAATAATTTGGAATCTATCTTAGCTGTGTCTCCGATACAGCCGATAATTGTCATCTCTTCACCTTCCACTACATGAGTGTTCAGGCCTCTTTTTTTGACCATGCCCTCTACACGAGAAACATCATCTTTTGTTGTACGTGGTTTTAATACGATAATCATAATTTATATCCTCCATTGTGTCCTCAAGATGTATGAATGATTATGCCTGTGTGATATTTCATTTCCCGTGTGATTGTGTTGCCCGACCTGATCCAATGTAGTCGTACTGTAAAATAGTCGCACTGTAAAATATTCGCACTGCAAAACTTTAATTACTTAAAGTGTGAAACTAATGATATATTAACGCAACTGTATTAGCTTGTCAACACTTTTATTCGAGAAAATGTTTCATTTTTAAAAAAGTGTGTTAGACTTAAGTTGCATAGTGGTTAAAGAGGTGTATCCGATATGGTAAGAGTATGGATTGCTGATATTACAGCATTACTAATAGAAGAAACGTATCAGGCATATTATAATAAAGTGCCTGTATGGAGAAAGGAAAAGGCAGACAAATATGTAAATAAGGATGACCGTGCGAGAAGCATCGGGGCATGGACGCTGTGGCAGATGATGCAAAGAGAGCTGAATGTGCCGGAAGAGGCGGTGTTCAATCTGTCCCATTCGGGACGTTATGTATTATGTGCGTGCAGTGACAGGACAGATGCAAAAGTTGGATGTGACGTAGAGATGAAGGGAAAGCTTCTGATGCCGGTAGCGGAGCGGTATTTTGGTAAGCAGGAATGCGAACAGATCCGTTCCGGTAAGGATGAGAAGGACAGGACAGACTGGTTTTACAGATTCTGGGTGTTAAAAGAAAGTTTCATGAAAGCGACCAGAAGAGGAATGGGACTTGATATGAAAACTTATACATTTGCCTGGGATCAGGATGGCGTGCCGTATATGAGCACACAACCGGAGAAGTATCGCGATCACTATCTATGCAGAGAGTATATACCTGAGCAGGGGGACGCAAGAATCGCCGTGATCACAACCGATCCGGAGATCGAGGGGAGCTTACACGAAGTCAGATTGATATAATGCACTTAAGGAGTATCTGCACACGGATTTGTGTGGAGAGATTTCCGGGGGCGCATGACAAAAGGGGTGTACAGATTATGAAGCAGTTAAAGACGAGATGGGCAGACCATGTGGATGTTAACAATGTGTTAGGGGAGTATCCAAGACCTTTAATGCGTCGGAAAAGCTATGTGAATTTGAATGGAACATGGAAATATGCAATCCGGGATACGAAAGGGTTCCCGAAGAAGATGGATGGAAAGATCCTGGTTCCGTTTTCACCGGAGGCGGCGTTATCTGGTGTGAACAGGCAGTTACAACCGCAGGAATATCTCTGGTATAAGAGAAGACTTCCGCAAGAAGTCAGACCTGAAGAGGGAAAAAGATGGCTTCTGCACTTTGGAGCAGTGGATCAATATGCAGCCGTCTATATCAATGGAAAGAAAGCCGGAAGTCATCTGGGTGGATATCTTCCATTTTCAATAGATGTAACAGAGTATTTAAGAGAAGAAAATAATTATGTAACCGTCAAGGTAAGAGATTTTACAGATACTTCTTATCACAGCAGAGGCAAACAGAAGCTGAAAAGAGGCGGGATGTTCTATACGGCACAAAGCGGTATCTGGCAGACCGTCTGGATGGAGCAGGTGCCGGAAAACTACATTGCAAATGTGAAGATTACGCCATTATATGATCATGCTGCGGTGATGATACAGGTGGATGAGGCGTGTCCGGTAAAAACGGTAGAACAAGAACAGGAAAAAGCTATAGAATACGAAGTTGAGATCACCGCCAGAAAGATGTGGCCGGTAAGGGCAAAAGGCAGGATAGGTACACCGCTGGTTGTGAAACTTCCGTATATGAGAAGCTGGAGCCCGGAAGATCCATTTTTATATGATGTCAGTATCACGATGGGAGCTGATAAGGTAGACAGCTATTTTGCCATGCGCAAGATAGAGGTGAAGAATGACGATAAAGGAATTCCAAGAATGTATCTGAATAATGAGCCATATTTCCAAAAAGGTGTATTGGATCAGGGATACTGGCCGGATGGACTTTATACGGCACCGACAGATGAGGCGATGATTTATGATATCCAGAAGATGAAGGATCTGGGATTCAATATGATCCGTAAGCATATCAAGATCGAGCCGCAGAGATGGTATTATCATTGTGACCGTATCGGCATGCTGGTATGGCAGGATATGGTGAACGGCGGCCGTGAATATAAGAGCTGGTATGTGACGTATCTTGCTACGGCTATGCAGCTTTTTCATATTAAGACAAAAGACAACAAACTGCGTCTGATGGGGCGCCAGGATCCGAAGGGCCGGAAGCAGTTTGAAGATGAGATGCAGAAAACGGTGAAGCTGTTATACAATCATCCGTCTATCATCGTATGGGTGGTATTCAACGAAGGATGGGGCCAGTTTGAGACAGAGAGGATCACTGAACTGGTGAAAAAGGCAGATCCGGACAGACTGATCGATGCGGCCAGCGGATGGTTTGACCAAGGCGGCGGTGATATCAGAAGCATACATGAATACTTTTTCCCGCTTCATGTAAAGGCAGAGCAGAGGGTGACTGCACTTACAGAGTTCGGGGGATATTCACTGAATCTTCCGGGGCATAGTATGTATGAAGAGAAAATCTATGGCTATAAGACATTTAAGAAACGAAAGGCAATTACCAGGGGATACGAAAAGCTGATCCGTAAACTGGTAATACCGAATATTAAGAGGGGCTTAAGCGCAACGATCTATACGCAGTTATCGGACATTGAAGAAGAGGTCAATGGAATCCTTACGTATGACCGGAAAAAGACAAAGATCAATGAGAAAACCCTGAAAAAAATGAATGAAATGCTGCATTTTTAGGATGTGAAAATGTATGCGAAGATCTGCAAGATACAGATAATAATAAAAGAAATCAGAAAAAAGCAGAAGTTGACGGGTTTTTAGTGATTTGCTAGAATATAAAAGGAAAAAGAATGATTTATCAAGATATAAAATCGTTTACAAATGATAGATGACGTAGCAGAACGTCAGGGGAGAGTACAAATAAGAAGAAAGTAATAAGGAGGAAGCGGATGTTGGATTTAACATTTGGAGAACAGGTGAAGATTATCCTGAGCCGTAAAGGGATGACGATAAAAGAACTTGCTGAAAAGATAGAAAAAGAGACAGGAAAAAAGATGTCACGCCAGAACCTTACACAGCGGCTGGGGAGAGATAATTTTCAGGAACAGGATATGCGTATGATCGCGCAGATACTGGGCTGTCCATTTTATCTGGATATTCTGGAAGAACATGAAGGACATGATGAAACCAGGGAAGAGGATCTGAAGATTGAAAATCTGAGACATAAAAAAGAGGCAGGACAGGAATCAGGTGACGATGTAACTGAAGAAATGACGGATTTTTTGCAGACGGGTAAGGTTCAGGAAGAGAAGGAACGCCTTAGAACCGAACTTGATGAAAAAGCAGATTCAGACTTTGTCCAGGAGACATTGTTCGATTATGTATGGAATAAAGAGGCTGGAAATACACAGACAGAAGGAACCACAAAAGCAGGAGATTCCGCATCGGAAAGTACGGTATCAGAAAATGAAACGGCACAGGAAGAAGAGCCGGGTTCTGAGAAACCGCTACAGGAAGAAAAGAAGAAAGCACACGGCTGGAGAGCATTTTTTGAAAAATACATCAAGCACGAAGCACCAGAGATGGAAGATGCATATGAAGCAGAAAAAGAAGCCAGTGAAGCTGATGTACCGGGAAATGCCGGAACAGATATGGCATTTGCTGAAAAGAAAGAGACAGAAGAAGCCGCTGCAACGGACGGACATGAGAAAAATGTGCCGGACGGTACGGCAGCAGATCCAGACGATCCGGATGATGGGATGTTTCTGGCCGGCGAAGAGGATCTCTCAGTTGGAGAACTGAATCCATATACCGGACATGAGTACGAGTCGAACAGTGTCAGAATGAATAAGAAGAGAATCGGCTATGTGCAGGTATATGACAGAGGAAAACACCAGTGGATGGACATGACAGAGTGGGCATTTCTTGGATATCAGGAGCGTAAAAAAGCACTGTTAGGGAAGGATTATATACCGCCGATCTATCTGGATTAGAGCGTAGCTGAAAAAAAACAGGATAAAGATGCTGTTGCAAAATAAAAATTTTGTAGCAGCATTGTTTTTATCATTATATGTCCGGAGGAAGCCGCCGCCTACGGGAACTGTCACTGTCAGTTTTCTACGGATGCTTTGGCGGGTTGCAGGTTATCTGTATCACTCTGGAAAGAAGCAAGTGTAAAAGAAAAGTGATAGGATTGTGGAATAATGGATGATACGGAAGAATAAATTGTGATAACAGACTGAAAAGATATGATATGAGTGAGGGATGTTATGAAACGATTTATCCGTTATCTATATGAATATGAAGAAGGAAGACGGCTTAGAAATGTAGGATTCGTAAGAGTGGACCAGGAGGAAACTGTGACTACGGTGCAGGTACATGGAAAAGGACTGCACACCGGAATGAACGGGCAGAGACTTAAGGTGTATCTGTTCTTTCTGCGTGAAAAAGAATGTATGGGAATCTATGCTGGTCAGACGGAAGAAGCCGGCACGGCACTGAATTACGAACTTTGTTATACGCCGGAAAAGACCATAACAGCTGAAAATTATGAGCGCATCGCGGGGATCATTTTAAAAGATGAGGATGGTCACTGGTATGCAGCCCTGTGGGATGAGGATATGACCGATGTCTGTAAGATGAAGGTGTGGGAGAAGGAAGAAGGAACAGCTCACTGTGAAAAAAATGAAGATGAAGAACAAAAGGTGATTCCACAAAAGACAGGGGAAAATATCTTGGATAAAAATATCTTGGATAAAAATATCTCGGATAAAAATATCTCGGATAAAGACATCTTAGATAAAGATGTGAAGAATAATGTCTTTGAACTAAGCGGACAAAGTGATTATGGAAAAGAAGATGGAAAAGAGAAGAATATTCAATCAGAAGATCTGGAAAGAAATATTCACCCAGAAATGAAAAGGAAGAATGACGCAGAAAAGAGAACTATCCAAAAAGAAGATAAGGAAGAGAAAGATAGAATAGAAAAGAATAATGACATGGAGAAAAGAAAACATTTCCACGTACGAAAAATCCAACGAAAAGACCTCGTCATGCTCCCAAGATGTGAGTGGCGCCTTGCAAATAATAGTTTTCTGGTCCATGGATACTACAATTATCACCATCTGATATTGACTGTTGCGGATGACAGGTTAAAATTAGGAGTACCGGGAGTGTATTATCCGCAGGAGGCAAAGGCAGCAGAGAGCTTTGGATTCCCGGAATTCTTAAGCCTTACGGAACTGGGGATAGAACTTACAGAAGAAGAAAAGAATGATCAGGAGAACTTCGGATACTGGTGCAGAAATGTGCGTGGATCCGTAGATATTATGAATATATAAGTGGGGAATAACAATGCAGAGCACAGATGAAAAATATATGAAGCAGGCGATTAAGCAGGCACAGAAAGCATATGCGATCGGAGAGGTCCCGATAGGCTGTGTGATCGTATATCAGGATAAAGTGATCGGAAGAGGGTATAACCGCAGAACTATTGATAACAATACTCTGGCACATGCAGAGCTGATCGCGATAAAAAAAGCAAGTAAGAAGCTGAATGACTGGAGACTGGAGGATTGCACCCTGTATGTAACACTGGAACCGTGTCAGATGTGTGCAGGCGCAATCGTTCAATCCAGAATGACACGTGTAGTAGTAGGATGCATGAATCCCAAAGCAGGCTGTGCCGGGTCTATCCTGAATCTTCTGGATATGGCGGAATTCAATCATCAGGTAGAGCTGACGACAGGTGTGATGGGAGAAGAATGCAGTCAGATGATGAAGACATTTTTCAAAGAACTAAGACTGGCAAGGAAGAAAAAGAAGCTTCTGAAAATTGAAGAAGAAGAGAAAGAAAATAAAGAAGATATTGCAAATAAAGAGGCAGATAAGTAAGAGAATATATAAGAAGCTGTAAGAGGGGCAGACTCTGGAGTGTATCTGAAAAATCATTCCTGAGAAACGTAAAAAGAATTACAAAAAAAGACAGGTGAAGATTAAGCAATGAATGAAAGAACAGTAGGAATGCTTGCCAGATTCACAGGCGTTTCGGTACATACAATCAAGTACTATGAAAAGATAGGACTGCTCAGTTCTAACAGAAAAGAACATTCGAATTACCGTTCGTATGATATCCGGACATGCACAGACATTTACGAATGCATGAAATATAAGAATCTTGGTTTCTCACTGAAGGATGTCGGAACGCTGACAAAAGATGCAGATGAGATCAAGATGAGACAGATGCTGGAAAAAAGACTTCAGGAAGTGGATGCCTCGATAGAAAAACTTCGAAGCATCAAAAAACGGGTAGAAAATTATCTGGAAGAGACCGATGAGATTGAGAAGAAACATCTGAAAATCTATATCCCACTTGAAAATTCATAATATGATGTGAGAGTTAAAAGTATAAAAATGGTAAATCTGCTGAACACTTAGAATCTGTTGGCAGCAGATGGACAAGAATAGATAAATAGCGGAATGTGCAAACCTGAGAGTATGTCTCAGGTTTTCGCACTTTAGCGAACGAAAATGTCAAAAAATCTATTTTTACTAAAATAAATTAATAGAAAATACTAATAATATTTTCTAAAAACAGACAAAATCCATAGAATGTATTGATACAAATGCACTTGACCTGTCACCAACACTTAGTTATAAAATTAACAATATACAAAACAGGTCAGGAGGAAATACAAAATGACAGGTGAAGAAATCAAAAATATGAACTTTGAAGATTTCCGTGCACAGGTTGAGAGTATGGAAGAAGTTGGAAAAATTACAGCAGACGGAACGGAAATGTATGGTCTTTATAAACATGATGTAGTTTATGTAAACAGAGACGGAATCGAGCGTACACTTCAGATGATGGTACCGGAATCTGCCGATAAAACAGAAAAAACTTATCCGGCAATTCTCTATGTACAGGGCTCTGCATGGATGAAACAGGACAATTACAAACGTCTCGGGGCAATGGCGGATCTCGCAAGACGAGGATTTGTAACTGCGATCCTTCAATATAGAGAAAGCGACCTGGCAGTCTTCCCGGCACAGGTAGAAGATGCCAAGACGGGTATCCGTTTCCTT
The DNA here is from genome assembly GCF_977044405.1 of Dorea sp. Classification (NCBI taxonomy): domain Bacteria; kingdom Bacillati; phylum Bacillota; class Clostridia; order Lachnospirales; family Lachnospiraceae; genus Dorea; species Dorea sp. Next base: position 816 of record NZ_CDRRQK010000032.1, on the reverse strand, counting down.
AGAAAGAATGTAGAAGAATACCGCATTGACCCGGATCAGATTTTTATTCTGGGAGATTCAAGCGGTGGAAATACAGCATTCCTGGCAGGCGTTACCGCAGATCAGGATCTGATGGATACAGATGTATATGGAGAATATTCAAGCAAAGTCAATGCAATCGTAGATTTTTACGGAGTATCATGCGTACAGATTAAAGAAGACTTCCCGACTACACTGAATCAGGGAGAGCCTGACAGCCCGGAAGGTAAGCTGATCGGCGGAAAGAACGTATACGAATATCCGGAACTTTCAGGCGCAGTTACCTGTATGAATTACGTAAAGAAAGATACGGAGATGCCACCAGTACTGATGATGCACGGACTTGCTGATGACCTGGTAGCACCGGAGCAGAGTATCCGTCTCTATAAGAAATTAAGAGAAGAAGAAAAAGAAGTAGAATTCTATCTGATCGAGAATGCAAAACACGGCGATCCGGCATTCTGGACAGAGAAAAATATGGACATCGTAGAGAAATTTTTAAAAGCACATATAAACTAGGGAGGTGCCATCTATGAACGTTACAGTAATGGCGATTATTCTGGTATTGATCGTAGTGGCAACCGTTGTCACAAAGAAAGTACCATTTAACAAAAGTTAGCAAGAATTCTCCTTCCTCTACAGGTGGGAGATGAATTGCAGAAAAAGAATACAGAACGCTTGTTCTATATTGTGAAGTATGGTATACTATAATCAGTCGAAAGAATAGAAAGGACTGATTATATGGATAAAATGGATCATAATGCACATTCAGTATATTTGATGTATTATCATCTGATC
>NZ_CDRRQK010000031.1:0-29712 GCF_977044405.1 Dorea sp. | reverse complement strand
CTTTCGGATATTACCATCTTTTCGGATACATCAGCCATTGAGATATTCATTAATAACGGGGAAACGGTTCTGACAACAAGAGTATATAGTGAACATCTTGAACAGAAAGTAGAGCTTGTATCCAGAGATATAAAGGGAAGGGTTCATGGATATGAACTTGGATCATTTGAGGTTGAATATAAAAAATAGATTCCGGACTGCATAAGATATAACAGGTGAATATACGGAAAAGAAAATAAAAATGTGGACAGGTTCCTGAAAAAAGAGGTGCCAGTCCACATTTTTTATACCATAGTATGCAAGAGATGCTGTCAGTGGAAAGTTTTATGTATTGCCATGCATTTGTAAGAAGTAGCAGGTGGCAAGTTTTTTGTATCTGACTTTGTACTAGCATATTAGCAAAGAGAAAATTGCAAAATGTATAAAACAGAGATATTATTATAAGATAAGAACCTGTTATGAAAGATGTGAAATATCAGATAACAGGATATATGGAGTGAAGGTGGTTATGAAAAGTAAAGACAGTAAGATTTCTAAAATAGTAAGAATGCTGATGATGCTTTTAACAGTGATCCTGATCGCCCTGTTTTTGATGATCATGATTCTGGTCAGTAAGATACAAGGGACGGCGCGAGTGGTGAATTATGCAGGCCTGGTCCGGGGAAAGACCCAGCAGATCATCAAGCTGGAGGATGCAAAAGAACCGCAGGATGAGATGATTGCATCGGTAGCCTCTTTCATAGAAGGATTAAGATACGGAAGTGATGAGCTGGAACTTGCAATGACCGCCCAGTCTGCAGAAGAAAGCAAAGAAAGCTGCGGGCAGGCCGGAATGAATGGATACATTTCCAAACCGGTAGATCCGGATCATCTAAAAGAGATACTTGGCAATTGTATTTAATTGTGTTTAACAGAGATATTCGGACAGACAAAAGAGGAGTGAGATAGATGATAACGTTAAATGATTACCTGTATTCAGGTGATACAGTACTTAGAATTCTTCATAATTACATCAAAGACTTAAGAAAAGATGCAAAGAAAACAGGAAATGAAATCGACATGATCCACTGTAACTTCCTGTTACAGATACAGGAACTTCTGGAGCACAATGATTTCCTGACAGCACAGTCCCAGAAGATGAGGGAATTCTACAAATATATGGCAAAAGAGTATCCGTTTATGGCATTTACCTTCAAGGGAAGGATCAAATCACTGATCCGTGCCGAAGAAAAATTTAACGGTTATGTAGTAGAGTTTATCTATGATTATTATGAAGAACATGGAGAGTATCCGAGTATTGCAGAGCTGAAAAAGCGCCTTAGCTGTTTCCGTGATCTGATCGCTTACCGGATCATTATCTCTATTCCCCGATGCCATCTGGACAGCGAAAAGGACAGAGAAGAACAAGAGAGGGAATATCTGTATAAAATAGCGAATGTGCTGCCGGGATTTCTGGAAGAACAGGGATTCTCCGCAGAGCCGGCCATGGGGATCAAAGAAAGTACATCACCGCTTTTGAAAGATTCGGTGAAACCTTATTACCGGGATTATATCTGCAGCCACAGTTCGAATGATTATCAGTCTCTTCATATTACATTTTATGATAACAGCTCCAGATGTTATATGGAGGTGCAGTTAAGGACGAAGACGATGGATGATATCGCAGAGATCGGTCCTGCAAATCATATAGGATATGAAAAAGAGCAGGAGCATGAGCGTGCAAGAAGAGATGCAATTCCGGAAGGAGAATGTCTGTACTTTGATGAGGCATATGAGCGCGGAATGAAATTGCTGAATTTGGAACTGGCGGATCTTGACGTCAATATGTTTTCGGCAATCAATAACAGCCTGATCAATGATGGCTGTGGCCTTTACCGCGGAAGACTGATCCTTCCTTATGAACATTTATCCAGATTCCAGAATGACCTGATTGATTAATTAATGCAAAAATATTATGCAATCTGTTTGCAATATAGATAAGAATATAGTATCATGTAATTCAGGACTTTAAAGTGTAGTGCTTTAAAGTCCTGAGATTTTGAAAGGACATTTTATGCTATGATAGTGAATTTGATCGAGCGGGTTTATAGTTTTTTGTGGGGAGACCTGATCCATATACCATTTCCTAGTGGTGGAAGTGTCGGCATCTCTCTTCTGATCATATTATTGATACCGGCGGGAATCTACTTTACGATACGTACAAAAGTTCTCCCAATCCGGTTATTTCCAGATATGGTGGCAGCGCTTACCGGTAAAAAAGAAGATAAGAACAGTCTTTCTACATTTCAGACGTTGATCGTATCGACCGCCACCCGTGTTGGCATGGGAAATCTGGTTGGTGTGGTTGCAGCTGTATCGGCAGGCGGTGCCGGAGCCGTATTCTGGATGTGGGTGACGGCGCTGATTGGTTCATCAACTGCATTTGTTGAGGCAACGCTTGCGCAGATTCATAAGGAAAAGGATCCGTTATACGGAGGATACCGGGGCGGACCGGCATATTATATACATGATTACGTAGAAGGAAGAACCGGAAAGAAGAAAAAGCGTGTGGTTGTGTCTGTATTATTTGCAATCTCCGGTCTGATCTGCTGGTGTGGAATCAGTCAGGTAATCAGTAATTCGGTAGCTGCATCATTTAAAAATGCATTCTCTATTCCGCCGCTTTATACAACGATTGTGCTGGTAATTCTTGCAGCAATTATCGTACTTCGTAAGAATGCAACGGTAAAGGTACTGGATCTGATGGTACCGTTTATGGCGGTATGCTATTTCTTTATTACGATTTTTATTATCGTAACGAATATCGGAAGTCTTCCGGGTGTATTTGCAAGAATATTCAAAGAAGCATTTGGACTGCGCCAGGCGGCTGCCGGTGGATTTGGCGCTGTGTTGATGAATGGTGTGAAACGAGGACTGTTTTCGAATGAAGCGGGATCAGGTTCGGCACCGTGTGCAGCGGCAGCAGCAGAGTGTGATAAACCCGTAAAAGCAGGACTTACACAGGCGCTCGGAGTCTTCGTAGATACGATTGTGATCTGCAGCTGTACGGCGATGATCATGCTTTTGGTACCGGAAAAACTAGTTGCCGGAAAACAGGGTATGGATCTTTTACAGACAGCGATGAAGTATCATCTGGGAGAATTTGGTGTGATATTTATTGCTGTGACGTTGTTTTTATTCAGCTTTTCGACATTTCTTGGAATCCTCTTTTATGCAAGAAGCAACGTGTCATATATCCTCGGAGATAAATGGTGCTGGCAGACTGCATACAAAGTACTTGCGTTGGTGATGCTGTTCATCGGAGGAATCTCAACGTATACATTTGTATGGGATCTCGGAGATGTCGGGATCGGACTTATGACGATCTTCAATATCGGGGCGTTATATCTGATGGGAGATCAGGCGCTTCATGAATTGAAAGAGTATGAACAATCTAAGAAATGATTATAGAGTGACAAATTGCAGGAAACCTGTCAGATATGGCAGGTCCTGCTGCGTATTGTGTTATACTGTCTGGCTGCACAATACCTGTTTCATGTCATCCGGCAATGGAGCAGTAAATGTCATCCATTCTCCGGTAATTGGATGTGTAAATTCCATGTGGTGGGAGTGAAGGGCCTGTCTGGTCATATATTCCATGTCAGGATTATAGAGATAGTCCCCGATCAGCGGATATCCAAGATATTTCATATGAATACGTATCTGATGGGTACGGCCCGTCTCAAGCTTTAATGAGACCAGGCTGTGCCCATTTGCTTCTTTTACGAGTCTATAATGGGTAACGGCTTCTTCGCCGTGTTCAAAGTCTACCATACGTTCGATGATCGTTCCTTCTTTTCTGGCAAGAGGAGCACAGATCGTCCCGGACGGAGGGGTGACAGAACCTCTTACAACTGCAAGATATTCCCGGTGTACTTCGCGGTTCTTGGTCATGGTAGACAGGATGCTGCCACTTACCAGATGTTTGGAAACAACAGTAAGCCCGGAAGTATCACGGTCCAGACGGTTACAGCAGCGGAAGATAAAAGGTTTTCCCTGAGACTGATAGTACCAGGCAAGTGCGTTGGCAAGGGAGTTATAATAATTATTCATTGACGGATGAATTGGCATACCGGCAGGCTTATTGATTACAATAATGTCTTCATCTTCATAGACGATATCGAGAGGGATCTCTACCGGTGGGATTTTTTCAGAACATTTGGTTTCACAGATGACGACCTGGAGTGTATCACCGGCAGTTAATGTCTGACGCATATAATAATGGACACCATTGACCAGAATACTTTTTGGCATACGCTTTATCTCCGCGAGATTCTGACCGGAATAGCCTTTTCTTCTTAAAAACTGTTCGATTCTAAGTCCGTCACTTTCTTCGGTAATTTTATATTCTATCGTACGGTTCATTGCAAATCTCCTGTGGTTTAGAGTATAATAAATTAAAATATGAATTCTGTAGTTACAATTTGTGTATGGGAATTTTCCAAACTGTAACTATAAGCAAAATATGTTTTTATATCATAGCATAAATGATGTGGATGTGAAAGCAAAGAAAAATAAAAACAGGCAAAACCGCTATATGAATTATCATATGCCCGAAAGAAACCGCCAGACACACTCTAAGGCGGGGTCTGGCGGTAGAAAAGTATGCAAGAGAAGCTGCAGGGGATAAGTTCAGCAGATGGTGACGCCTGGGAGGGGAAAATATGACAGGACTTAGCACACTTTGCTATATTGAAAAAGACGGACAGTATCTGATGCTTCACCGGACGATGAAAAAGAATGATGTCAATAAGGATAAATGGATTGGCGTCGGCGGGCATTTTGAAGCAGATGAAAGTCCGGAAGAATGCGTTCTAAGAGAAGTAAAAGAAGAGACCGGATATACGCTGACATCGTACCGGTTCTGCGGAATCGTGACATTTGTATCGGGAAATGGCGTGACAGAATATATGCACCTTTTTACGGCAGATGGATTCGAAGGAGAACAGGCTGCGTGTGACGAAGGAGAACTGGAATGGATAGACATCGATAAGATAGAAGAATTGAATCTCTGGAGAGGCGACAAGATATTCTTGCGTCTGATGGCACAGAAAGTACCGTTCTTTTCTCTGAAGCTTGTATACGACGGACATGATGGACTGGTGTCTGCGGTTCTGAATGGGCAAAAGATGGAGTTGGAAAAGATATAAAATCAGAAAGTACTCCGGGAGTCTTTTGTATTTAATTATGCAATGGGTTTTCCTTGTGTAGCAAAAAGAAAGGAAGAAAGATGGAACAGATCAGATTAGAAAATGAAAAACTGGAAGCAGTCGTGAATTATCACGGAGCAGAACTTCGCTCAGTGAAAAGGAAAAGCACAGGAGAAGAATACCTGTGGAATGCAGATGCGAAATACTGGGGACGGACGTCACCGGTATTATTCCCATTTGTAGGGGGAGTAAAAGATAAGATTTACAGGCACGAAGGAAAAGAATATCCGATGAATCAGCACGGATTTGCCAGAGATATGGACTTTACACTGGTAAGCGAAAGTGCAGACGAGATATGGTTTGCACTGGAAGATACAGAGGAAACATGTCAGGCTTATCCATTCCATTTCCATCTGGAAATCGGATATAAACTGGAAGATACGTCTGTAAAAGTAATGTGGAAGGTAAAGAATACTAATAAGACGGACATGTATTTTGCAATCGGTGCACATCCGGCATTCTTCTGCCCGGTGCATGAAGGCGAGAAGCAGTCAGACTATTATTTAAGTTTCCGGGATGGAGAGGGGAATGCGCCGGAATCTCTGATTAATACAGTCTTCGGAGAAGGTGGCGTAGTTACGACACAGAAAAAAGAATATAAGCTGACAGATGGATTACTTCCAATTGATGAGCATCTGTTTGATGGGGATGCGCTGGTGATTGAAGATCATCAGATTCAGAGAGTGGCATTATTAGATCCACAGAAGAAAGAATATCTGGCAGTTGAATTCGACGCACCGCTTGCAGGAATCTGGTCACCACCGAAAAAACAGGCCCCATTCGTATGCATTGAGCCATGGTATGGACGCTGCGACAGCGAAGTGTTCGATGGAGAATTAAAAGACCGTGACTGGGAAAATACACTGGAAGCAGGGGAAGAATTTGCAGTGTCTTATAAGATAACGGTAGCATAAGATAAAGAATGGCAGAGTTTTAATTACCTTGCATTCGAAGGAAGGTCCAGGTGACAGGTTCTATGTATGGTATGTCATAAGTAAATGATTATCAGAAAAAGTAGATATTATTGAATAATTTTTTCATAATATTTTATAGAAAAGATATAGATAAATTTAAAAAAGTGGGTATAATAAACGTGTAGATACACAATAACAATGTTCTTACGAAAGAGAGGAAATAGATATGGCAGTAGTACATTTGTCAAAAGATAATTTTAATGAAGAAGTATTAGAATCAAAAGTACCGGTACTGGTAGACTTCTGGGCAACATGGTGCGGACCATGCCAGACAATGGGACCGCTGGTAGAAGAAATCGCAGAAGAACGCACAGACGTGAAAGTATGCAAACTGGACGTAGACCAGGAACCAGAACTTGCAAGACAGTATCGTGTAATGTCCATCCCAACATTCCTGGTATTCAAGGATGGGGAAGTGGCTAAGCGTGATATGGGAGTGATGTCGAAAGAGGAGTTAGAAGGGCTTTTAGCTGTTTAATACACTAGTTCATGGTGGCCTCCCGGTCCATGAGAAAGCGCTGGTATCCTATTTGCTGCTAGATGTCACGATGCAAACAGGATACCAGATCTTATACCAAGGCATACGCAAGGACCGGGAATCCAACCCAAATTAATGTATTAAACAGCAATTACAAATTTAATACATCTTTGATGGAATAGAACCCAGGCCCTTTATCAGCTAAATAAGCAGCACAGTCACAAGCCCCTCTTGCAAAGCATTCCCAGTTATAAGAATGATGTGTAATCTCCAGACGTTCCCCCATGCCTCCGAAGAATACGGTATGGCTGCTTGGAATATTGCCGGCGCGCAGTGAATGATAGCCGATGGTTCCTGGCTTGCGAGGGGATTCACCTTCGCGGCCATAGACAGCAATTTCATCTAATTCTTTGCCAAGTGCATGAGCCATGATCTCGCCCATCTCTTTTGAAGTTCCACTTGGGGCATCTTTTTTCCACTGGTCATGCATTTCCAGAATCTCGATGTCGATCTCATCTTTTAATGTTGTGGTTACAAGTTCCAGAAGTTTGTTCATGATATTTACAAGCTTGGAAGTGTTGGCGGCATAAAGCATTGGAATCTCTTTTCCGGCAGCTTCAAAACGTTTCATTTCTTCGGCCGAAAAACCGGTAGATCCACATACAAGTGCTTTTTTATGTGCGATAGCAAGGTCAAGTACCCCCATCGCCATTTCTTTTGTAGAAAAATCAATGATCACATCACAGGAATCGATGACGCTTGCAAGATCATCAACTACAGGAACGCCGAGCTCAGTGCCTGTCATGGCAACGGTCCCCAGATCCTTGCCGATATAATCCCGTCCTTTTGGTGCAACTCCGGCAACCAGTTCCATGTCGTCACGGCTGGCAGCAACCTGAGTAATCAGTTTTCCCATTTTCCCCCTTGGTCCGATTACAATAACTTTCATAATGAAATTCTCCTTTCGTAAAGCATACCTGTAAATGAGGATGCAAATGTTACAGTTTGCCGGGTGTACGTGAACTGTAACGTATATTGATTTCAGTATAGCACAGAAAGAAACGTTGTTGTTAACAGGAAGAACGTTTATATGTTTTTTTATTGTATAGAGAAAAAGTTTTGGAATCAGAAAATTACTGGTTAATGGCAGGTGGTTTGCATAACGTGTGAACAGTGTCATGAATGAGTTATAATGATCGGCTTGTAGAGGACAGGGTGAATATAGTATACTGAGTGTATCTTACAAAAAAGGATTTTGTTGACACACTCTAAAAGAACAATGACGAGAAAAATATACGATGGAGGAAAACATGAAAGGAATTATATTTGACGTAGACGGAACTTTGTGGGATTCGACAGCTGTAGCAGCAGTTTCGTGGAATAAAGTGATTAAAGATGAAGGAATTGAGTATAAAGAACTGGACGAATTTGATCTGAAAAAAGAATTCGGAAAACCAATGGAAGCGATCGGAAAAAGCCTGTTCCCGGATATGCCGGAAGATGAGATGATGGCACTTCTGGTAAAAATGCTGAAATATGAAAATGAACTGGTTGCGACAGGTCCGTGTGTGATTTTTGACGGAGTAAAGGAGACAATTAAAAAGTTAAGTGAAAAATATCCACTCTATATCGTAAGTAACTGCCAGGACGGATATATTGAAGCATTTTTACAGAATTCAAAACTCGGAGAATACTTTAAGGACTTTACCTGCCCGGCTTATACAGGAAAATTAAAAGGAGAAAACATCCGTATCATCATGGAAAGAAACGGACTGGATGAAGCCGTGTACGTGGGAGATACGCAGGGAGATGCCAATGCGTGCAGGGAAGCAGGTATCCCGATGATCTTTGCATCATATGGTTTTGGTGAAGTAGAAGGTGAATATACATCTATACAGAAGTTTGAACAGCTTTTGAATATAGAATTATTTTCATAGCAGAATATTTGAAAAATTTTCTGTATATTCAAGAGATAAAATGAAAAAGCATTGCATTTTATATAGAAAAATACTATAATTTTCTTATATTATTTCGTAGAAAAATACTAGAAAAGCAGAGGTATAGATTATGAAAAAAAGAGTTGTAGTTGCATTAGGACACAGAGCACTTGGTACAACATTACCAGAACAGAAAGAAGCAGTAAAGAAGACAGCAAAAGTGATCGGTGATCTGATTGAAAAAGGTTATCAGGTTGCAATCACACACAGTAACGCACCTCAGGTTGGTATGATCCATACAGCGATGAATGAATTTGCCAAACAGCATGAAGATTACACAGCAGCACCAATGTCTGTATGTTCTGCTATGAGTCAGGGATATATCGGATATGACCTTCAGAATGCGATTCGTGAAGAACTGATGGATCGTGGAATTTACAGAACTGTCAGCACAATCCTGACTCAGGTAATCGTAGATCCATACGACGAGGCATTTTATACACCGACAAAAGTTCTCGGACGTTACATGGATGCTGAGGAAGCAAGTGCAGAGCGTAAAAAAGGTAATTACGTAGTAGAAGAGCCTGGAAAAGGATTCCGTCGTATCGTATCAGCGCCAAATCCGGTCAGCATCGTAGAGATTGATGCAATCAAAGCATTACTGGATGCAGATCAGGTTGTCATTGCCTGCGGTGGTGGTGGAATTCCTGTTCTGGAACAGGATCACCGTCTGAAAGGTGCAAGTGCAGTTATTGAAAAAGATTTAACTGCAGGAAAGATGGCAGAAGAAACAGATGCTGATGAGTTAATTATTCTGACAAGTGTTGAAAAAGTTAAGATCAACATGGACAGACCGGAAGAAGAAGAGCTTGGTGAGATCAGTGTTACACAGGCAAAAGAATATATGGAAGAAGGACACTTTGGAAAATATAACATGTATCCAAAGTTCAGAGCCGCAGTAGAATTCCTGGAAAAGAGAGAAGGAAGAAGTGCCCTTATTACATCATTCGATAAACTGGACGATGCAATCAAAGGAAAAACCGGTACAATAATCAAATAAGAATGGATATATTTATCGGATAAAAAAGAGCAGACATCAATATGCAACCATAATTCCGAGTCGGAAAAACAGAATATTTTTGAAAAAATGAGACATACTGTTGTAGAAGTTTAAACTGCCGCTGACGATAAGTCGGGAAAATGTGTGCAGTCTGGTTATACAAGGAGGAATGTTTCATGAAAGCAAAAGTAGTAGATGGATGTATATCGTGTGGAGCATGCGTTGCAACATGTCCGGAGGTGTTCCGGTTTGATGAAGATGGTGTGGCAGAGGCTTATGCAAAAGTTACACCGGAACATGAAAGTGCGGCAATCGAGGCAAAGGAAGAATGTCCGGTGGCTGTGATCGTAATTGAAGATTAGAAATAAGAAGAGTCTGTATATTTATGGCAGAGATGTCGTGAATATACAGACTTTTTATACCAAAGTATGCAAGAGAAGTTGCCAGTGGCAAGTTCTTTGTATTGCCATGCATTCGTAAGGAAGTAATAATATCAGATCAGATAAAAAAGCATAAAATAGTATAAAACAGCAGAGTTTATGAAAATATAGGGTTCAATATATACTTATGTGAAAAGAGCTGTTAAGGGGATATAGTATCAGAAATGGAGGCTGTAAAGATATGTCCAGAATCCGGTTGTGTGAGCTTGAGAAAAAAGAAGTGATCAACTGTTGTGACTGCAAAAAGCTTGGTTATATTAATGATCTGATCATAGATGACTGTAAAGGATGTATAGAAGCACTTGTCGTTCCAGAAGGAGGAAAGTGGTGCAGCTTTTTTGGAGATGGTAAGGAGTATGTCATACCATTTTCATGTATAAAAAGAATCGGCCCGGATCTGATCCTGGTGGAAATTCACGAAGAAAAATAAGGGAATGTGTTTGACTTCTGTTTTGGGAAAAGATATACTATATTTAATGAATGAGAGTTTGAAGGACAGAAAGGAACGATTCATATGAAGTGCCCATATTGTAATAATCCGGATACCAGAGTTATCGATTCCAGACCTGCAGAAGACGGCAGCTGTATAAGACGCCGCCGTTCCTGTGATATATGTGGGAAGCGTTTTACAACGTATGAAAAAGTTGAGACGATTCCTCTGACAGTGATCAAAAAAGATAATACCAGAGAACAGTATGACCGTAGAAAAGTGGAAAATGGTGTGGTTCGTGCATGCTATAAACGACCGGTTGCTACGGCAGATATACAGAAAGTAGTTGACCGGATTGAGACAAAAGTATTCAGTCTGGAAGAAAAAGAAATCCCAAGCAGTGCGATCGGGGAAGCTGTGATGGATGAGCTGAAAGCACTGGACGAAGTGGCTTATGTCAGATTCGCATCTGTCTACAGAGAATTTAAAGATGTAAGCACATTTATGGATGAATTAAAAAAGATATTAGAATAAGAATGAATTGCGAACAGGAAGATAACGTGATAGAATATAACGGAGAAGCGAAAAAATTATTTGCTTCTCCGTTTTTCAATTGCCATGCATTCGTAAGGAGCTGCCAGTGGCAGGTTCTATGTATTGCCATGTAGTTGACAGAAATTATAAGAAAAGTTAAAGGGAATTAATAAGATAGAGCAGATTGGGTGAAAAAAGTATGAGAACATATAAGCTAACCATTTCCTATGATGGGAGCAGATATCAGGGATGGCAGAGACAGGCGACTACGGATAATACAATTCAGTATATTCTGGAGCTTAGTATCAGTAAATTAGTCGGATACCGTGTGCACATAGACGGATCCGGGAGAACAGATGCAGGTGTACATGCCCGTGGACAGGTCGCAAGTGTAAAGCTTTCAAAGTTATATGATACAAAAGAATTAAAAGATTCATTGAACAGATACCTTCCGGAGGATATCCGCATTATGAAGGTAGAACTTGCAAAGAATGGATTTCATGCAAGAAAAAGCGCAAAGGGAAAAAAATACGAGTATTATATCGACTGCCGTGAAAAACCAGATGTTTTTTCAAGAAGATATTGCTATCATTATCCGGAAAAGCTTGATATTGAAGCCATGCGTGATGCAACAAAATATCTGATCGGACCAAAGAATTTTACAAGCTTTACCGATGATAAAGAGTGTAAAGATCCGGTGCGTAAGATTGTTAATATCAAGATTGTAAGCAGTGGAGATAAAGTAAGAATTACTTATTATGGAACAGGTTTCCTGTATCATATGGTAAGAATTCTGACCGGAACACTTCTCGAAATCGGAGCAGGTAAGAGAGATGCATCTATGCTTCCAGTTGTAATAGCAGCAGAAGACAGAAGCCTTGCGGGATTTTTAGCACCGGCGAGAGGATTGTTCTTAAGAAAAGTATATTATTAATATGATGTATTCGAGGATTGTGAAAATGCGTGGCAATGGAGCAATCCGGGTACCTCATTAATATTTCTGGATAAAAACTAACAGGGAGGAACTGTATGAAATTTATATCATGGAATGTCAATGGAATCCGTGCGTGCGCGCAGAAAGGATTTATGGATGTTTTTAATGAACTGGATGCTGATATTTTCTGTATTCAGGAATCAAAGATGCAGGCTGGACAGTTGGAACTGGATACGCCGGGATATCATCAATATTGGAATTATGCAGAGAAAAAAGGATATTCAGGAACAGCGATTTTTACCAGACAGGAACCAATCAGTGTAAGTTACGGACTTGGAATCGAAGAACATGATAAAGAAGGACGCGTGATCACACTGGAATTTGAAGACTTTTACTTTATAACAGTGTATACACCGAATTCACAGAGTGAACTTGCACGTCTGGATTACCGTATGCAGTGGGAAGATGCATTTCTTGCTTACCTGAAAAAGCTGGAAGAGAAGAAACCAGTCATTTTCTGCGGTGATCTTAATGTTGCACATAAAGAAATCGACCTGAAAAATCCAAAGACCAATCGTAAGAATGCAGGCTTCACAGATGAAGAAAGAGGAAAATTCACAGATCTTCTGAATGCAGGCTTCATCGATACCTTCCGTTATTTCTATCCAGACCAGGAAGGCATCTACTCATGGTGGTCCTACAGATTCAGCGCAAGAAAGAAAAACGCAGGCTGGCGTATCGACTACTTCTGCGTCTCCGAAAGCCTGAAACCCCGCTTAAAAGACGCCAAAATCCACACCGAAATCCTGGGCTCCGACCACTGCCCAGTAGAACTCGACATAGAATAATTAAAACTAAAAAGCGAAATCAAGTCAGCTAGAGTGTGTCTGAAAAAACTCAAAGCAAGTACCAGCTGTTGCACAAAAAAATAAAACAGAAAAGAGAAGTATATTATATAAATAAGATGACATTGACCGAAGGGAGCGGCACCGTTTTATATAATATACTTCTCTTTTCGTCCTGATATTCTTACCACAACAGCGTCCGGGACAAAGAGGGAGATTTTACAAAAATCCCCCATCAACCCCAATAATCTGCCCCGTCATATAATCCGGCGCATGCACAATATTCCACACCATCTGTGCAATTTCTTCCGGAGTTCCATATCTTCCGGCTGGAATATCTTCTTCAAGAGCCTTGCGCTCTTCCTCCGTAAGCTGACTGTTCATAGAGGTATCAATTACACCACAGGCGATCGCATTAACCTGAACGTTGCTTGGAGCAAGTTCTTTCGCAAGAGCTTTTGTGAACCCATTGATTCCGGACTTGGATGCGGAATAAGCAACTTCACAGGATGCACCAGAAGTTCCCCACATAGAGGAAATGTTGATAATCTTTCCAGAACGCTTGGATACCATCGGTGGAATGGCCTGTCTGCAGCAGTAAAATGCAGAGGAAAGATTTGTCTGGATGATGCGGTTCCAGTCTTCGTCTGTCATATCTGTCAGAAGATTAATATACGAGATGCCAGCATTGTTGACCAGAACATCCAGATGTGTGCATTCTTCATAGATTCTTTCATAGATTTCATTAACTTTTCTGGAGTCACCGACGTTGCCGGGTACAAGCGTACATGGTGTGTGATATTTTTCTTTGATTTCCTGTTTGACCCTTCTTAATTCTTCCATAGAAGTAGAGCAGTTCAAAAATGTTTGATAACCACGTGATGCAAACAAAAGTGCGATGCTTTTTCCGATTCCTCTGGAAGCACCAGTAATAAAAATTGTTTTCTGATTCATGTTATATCTCCCCTGACGATATTTTTTAAATAACTTTATTTCTCTATTATATACTGAAATGATTGTCATTTAAAGTCTCAGGTGATATTATTTATGTATCAAATTAACGCAGCCGGATAAAAATCGGCTTCAGAGAGATCATTTGCGATAAAGAGAGGTACCATTATGATTAATAAGGCAATTGAATTTGCCACGAGAGCACATGCAGGACAGTTCAGGAAAGGAACCAAGAGGCCATATATTGTGCATCCGATCGAGGTGGGCGATATTGTTTCGACGATGACGCAGGATGAAGAGATTATCAGTGCAGCAGTTTTGCATGATACGATTGAAGACTGTAAGAGTGTATCTAAGGAAGTTCTGGCGGAAGAATTTTCAGAAAGAGTTGCGTCGATGGTGGCACAGGAAAGCGAAGACAAGTCGAAGACATGGATGGAGCGTAAGTCAGCAACGATCGAGCATTTGAAGACAGCACCAAGAGAAGTGCAGATGATAGGGCTTGCGGACAAACTGTCTAACATGCGGGATATTGACAGGGATTATCCGATGTACGGAGAAGAACTCTGGAACAGATTCCGGATGAAGGATAAGAAGATTATAGGATGGTATTATATTGGAATAAGAGATGCTTTGAAGGAAGCATTTCAGGGTGTAGATGCTTACGAGGAATACTGTGAGCTTGTAAGCAAGAATTTTGAAGATGATTAAAAATATGAATCAGTAAAGAGTGGCAGGACATTGCACCGGATAATGCAGTGTCCTGATTATTATTTCAGATACACTTTTGAGGTGAAAAACTATGGCAGAAGTAAGAAAACATATGGTATTTCATGGAAGAGTACAGGGCGTGGGATTCAGATATACGGCAAAATATCTGGCAAGATCTATGAACCTGACCGGATGGGTGAAAAATGAATACGATGGCACCGTTGTAATGGAAGTACAGGGAAGAGAAGCATTGATTTTTGAACTGATGAAAGGATTGAACCGGAATCAGTTTATACAGATTGACTGGATTGATACAGAAGAGATGGATACAGAGCTGGAAAGCAGTTTTGAAGTGAAGTATTGATTTTGACCGGGGTATTATAAGTATGATATACTATAGACATCTAGGACGAGAACGGCAAGGAGACCAAAGGAATGGAAACAGGAAAAGCGAAGAGTGTAAAAGGCAGGATTGTAGAGGCTGCATGGCAGTTGTTTTATGAAAAGGGATATAACGGAACAACGGTAGATGATATTATTGATCTGTCGGGAACATCAAAGGGATCTTTTTATTATTATTTTAATACAAAAGATGAATTGTTAAATACATTATCTATGATATTGGACGATCATTACGATGAACTTGAGAAAAAGATGGATCCACAGATGAACAGCTATGAAAAACTGTTGTATCTGAATTATGAAGCACATACCATGATGGAAGAAAAGATCAGTATCGATCTGCTGGCATCGCTTTACTCCACTCAGTTGGTAGCCCAGGGACACCGGTCATTGCTTGATCAGAACCGAAAATATTACAAATTGATCAGCAGCATTATTGACGAAGGACAGAAAAAAGGTGAGATATCCGATACAGTATCGGTAAATGAACTGGTGAAATATTATTCTATGTGCGAACGGGCGCTGGTATCAGACTGGTGTCTGAACAAAGGAGAATATTCACTGGGGGAATATTCTAAAAAATGTATGCCGGTTATGATGGAGCATTTTAAAAAATAGGCACATTCTGATCCGTAAATGTTATATTAAAAAACAAAACAGTTTTCATAATAAAAACACATGATACAGAAGCAGTATGACTTTTCATATAGTTTTCCTATATGCCAAAGTATACAGGAAAAGCTGTTCTCTGTAGCATGTGTTTTTTGATATCTAAGTATGCAGGATGAGTTGCCAGAGGCAGGTTCTCTGTATGTCAAAATATCCTTGAGAAACGGACAGTAGAAGAACATGAGATGGCAGCAAGCGGTAATCCGGCTAATGCATTTTTAAAGCAGTATCCTTTCCGGTTCCAAAATGGTCATTTTTCAATATTTCAAATGCTTTCTCATAATTTCCTTTTCGCATATAGGAGACCATTTTTTTCAGATTATCATTGGTTTTTGGAATCCGCATACCGTTGCGGATAGAATACTGTCCAATACGGATCAGTTCGGATAAGTTATTTTCATAAATGTGGTTGATACGCTCATTTTCAAATATACTAATAATCTCCATATGCATGGCAGTATCTGCGACTTCCCACTGATAGAGATCGCCGGCGACAGCGCACATACGGACAACCTTTTCTTCGATACGGTAAGAATATTCTTCGTATTTTCCGGAGGTAAAGATCTGACGGAATGCGGCACCTTCCAGAAGCTCTCTTAGCTGATAGATTTCGTTGATGTCTTTATCAGTAATCTCACGTACAGTCATGGACTTGTAATAATCAGATACGATCAGTCCTTCGGCCTGAAGCATCTGGATGGCAGTCCGGACCGGACTTCTGCTCATGCCCAGTTCTTTGGTAAGCATAGCTTCTGTAAGAACCATGCCTGGCGGATAAGTCAGATTTAAAATATTTTCTTTGATTGTATGATAGGCCTGAGTGGCAAGAGATGGACTATTTTCTGCCATGATAATTCCCCCTAATCCTGAATAATGTACTCCCGGGGCCATTTTGATACCTGCGTATGCAAGAAAAGTTGCCAGTGGCAAGTTTTCTGTATTTACTTTTGCACTTATTCTTTTTCATCAGACTTACCGGGAGTGGATGAATAAAAAGTATACATTCCAATTGATTGTATACAAATTGTAACGTATTTTTGGGGAAAATTCAAGACAAAGTGTTGACTTTTGGAAAAACTGGTGTTATAGTCACAGTAACAAATGAATTGTATACAAATTTTAAAAATGTATACAACTGTAAAAGATGATGCAAACATAAATTCATTGCTGAAAGAAGATTCCTGAATCGGGAATTTTATAGAATACAGCAATAAAAGCATCACAGATACAGGAGTAAGAAGATTAGTTGATAGAAAAGGAAGGTAAGAAGGATGAAATTAGGATTTATCGGTACAGGTAACATGGCATCAGCAATTATGGGTGGTATTATTAAGAATAATGTGATTCCGGCAGAAGAAATCATCGGGGCAGATCTTTTTGCACCTGGAAGAGAAAGAGTACAGAAAGCTTACGGTATTAATGTAACAGCTGATAACAAAGAAGTAGCAGAAAAAGCAGAGACAATTATCCTTTCTGTAAAACCACAGTTTTATGAGAGCGTTATCGCAGACATCAAAGATGTAGTGAAAGAAAACCAGATCGTCATCACAATTGCACCAGGTAAGACACTTGCATGGCTCGCAGAAAAATTCGGAAAAGATGTAAAAATCGTACGTACAATGCCAAATACACCAGCTATGGTAGGCGAAGGTATGACCGCTGTATGCCCGAACGAACATATGACAGAAGATGAGATTGCATATGTAAAGAGCCTTCTGGAAAGCTTTAGCCGTGCAGAAATCGTTCCAGAGCGTCTGATGGACGTTGTAACAGCAGTAAGCGGAAGCTCACCGGCATATGTATTCATGCTGATCGAGGCTATGGCAGATGCAGCAGTATCTGGTGGAATGCCAAGAAAACAGGCTTATGAATTTGCAGCACAGGCAGTACTTGGAAGTGCTAAGATGGTTCTGGATACAGGAAAACATCCTGGAGAATTAAAAGATATGGTTTGCTCACCAGCAGGAACAACAATCGAAGCAGTTCGTACATTAGAAGAACTTGGATTTAGAAGTTCCATCATCGAAGCAATGAAAGTTTGCGAAGAGATGTCAAGAAGCTTATAAAAAGTAAGCAGCATATGATATATTGGAAATAAATAAGGGCAGATATTGTGAGTGTTTCGCAATATCTGCCCTTGCGTATGTACATTATTATGTGATAAAATTTTTCCTATGTTGTCAAAGTAAAAAGCAGCAAATGTAATAAGAAGACAGACGCATCAAGATATAAAGAATAAAAAGTGAAAATAAAAAGATCATGGTACTGTATGAACAGTAAGCGGGAATAACAGATTGTAGAAAGACAGGTGGCTGGATATGAAAAAGGAACTGGAGTATTTTACAATAGATGGTGAATTTGGCGGGAATCAGGACTGGTTTACGAATATTGTCATGAATATTGGTGGATGTGGTGCTGCAACTGCATGTGACAGCTGTATCTATTTTGCAAAATATATGGGAATGAAAGAATTATATCCGTTTGATCTGGACAGAATGGATAAAGAATCGTACAAAAAATTCAGCCAGATCATGAAACCATATATCCGGCCGAGAGTCGGAGGAGTCAGAAAACCAGAATGGTATATCGAAGGACTGGGAAAGTATATCAGAGATGTCAACGAACGGTGTAAAGCAGATTACCAGATTGAGATGGAGAAGTTTGACGGAGATATTCCGGAAGAAGAGGCGGAGATGCTGATTCGCAACCAGATTGACCAGGGACTTCCGGTTCCGTATCTGATGTTAAAACACCAGAACGTAGAAGCATACAAAGATTTTATCTGGCACTGGTTTCTGGTGGTCGGATATGAGACAGACGCAGAAGGAACGTGGATAGATGTAGCCACTTATGGGGAAAAAGTCCGGCTGAACCTGAAAGAACTGTGGAAAACCGGATATGAAGAAAAGGGTGGAATCATTATTTACGATATAAAATAAAAAAGTGACCATAATTCATATTTTTAACACAAATTCTTGTTATGATATTTTTAACTGAGAAAAAACGAATAAGAAGGTGGGAGAAAAAGTGAAAAGACGAATCATGACCGCAGGGATGCTGGCTATGATGCTTGCAATGGGAATGACAGGATGTGGAAAGTCAGACACAAAGACAGATGAGACGACAAAAACAGAGCAGACGTCAGAAACTGACAGCAACGGAGAAAAAAAGCAGTCAGATAATGAAACAAATGTGATGAATGATGAGCAAAAGAAGCTGTATGAAGAAATCAAGAAAGCGTACAATGTAGAAGAAGAGCAAAAGATTGCAGATGCACTGGAAGCAAAGAAAAAATCCCAGGATTATACATTAAGTAATATGCTGATAGAGTATAATCCATTCGGAACCAATATGCAGTCGTTATATGTATATTTTAAGACGGATAATGCAGTAAAGGTATCTTATACGATCCATGTAGACAAAGATAATATTGAGGATTTCAGCAGGGATGTCTATCAACAGGAAGAATACCAGACAGAACACGAATTTCAGGTAATTGGTCTGATACCGGATACGGAAAATACCGTAACTTTCTATATTACGAACAAAGATGGTTCGACAGATACAAAAGAAATTGTCTACGATATGGGAAGTTTGTACGGCGAAGAAGAAGTACAGCTTGATACAGATGTAAAGCAAAGTGCGGACAAGCTGACAGATGGTCTGTATGTCATACTTGGTAATGACAGCTCTTCCATGGATTTTGTGTATTATTATGATAATAATGGGGTGTTAAGGGGAGAGGTTCCGCTTCTTGGATATAGAAGCCACAGACTGATCTTTGATGAAAACTCCATGTATTACAGCATTTCCGAAAAGCGTCTGGCGCAGGTAAACCGCCTGGGACAGGTAACGAATGTCTATAATCTTGGCGATTACAAACTGCATCATGACTACGTCTTTGATGAGAACGGAAATATGCTGATCCTTGCGACAGATACGACACAGGACAGTGTAGAAGATATTGTGTTGAAACTGGATGTAAACTCAGGAGAAGTAACAGAAGTACTGGATCTGGAAGATCTGTTTGGAGAATATAAGAAAACCTGTGTCAAGAATTCTTCTGATGAACTGGACTGGATGCATATTAATACCATTCAGTATATGGGAAATGGTTCAGTGCTGTTAAGTTCCAGAGAGACATCAACAATTATCAAAATCGATAATATTTACGATCAGCCGTCGGTTGCATATATGATCGGAGAGAAGGATTTCTGGGATGATACTTCTTATGTAAGTCTGCTGCTGAATAAAAAAGGTGATTTTACAATCCAGGGAGGACAGCATTCCATCGCATATGAAACGGATGAGAGTCTGCAGGAAGGACAGTACTACCTGTATATGTATAACAATAATATTGGAATCAGTGAGACGAGACCGGATTATGACTGGTCAGCAATCGGACTGAAAGAATCATCTGCGACAGAAGGAAAGAATTCCAAGTATTACAAATATCTGGTAGATGAAAATGCAGGCACTTTTGAATTAGTGGATTCATTTAAAGTTCCATACTCAGGATATGTAAGCAGTGCGCAGGAGCTAGGCGATAATGTACTGATTGATACAGGACTTAAGGGGATGTTCAGCGAATATGATGAGAATCACAAAGTAATTGCCACATATAAAATGAACTATGAAAAATTCATTTACAGAGTATACAAATATAATTTCGATGGATTTTATTTTGAAAAAAATGAATAATGAATGAAAAATCTTTTGGAAGTCTTTACGGATGAGGATTTATCCGCTAAAATGAAAGCGTCGGTTTTTACCGGCGCTTTTATTGATACCTAAGTATAGTTAATAAGTGGAAGAATCCGCAACTGGTGGAGGCTCCACATTTGAAAATCTTAGAAAGAAAAGAGGAAAATAAAAATGGCAAACCCAATCGTAACATTTGAGATGGAAAATGGAGATATTATGAAAGCAGAGCTGTATCCGGAAGTTGCTCCAAATACAGTCAACAACTTTATTTCACTGGTAAAAAAAGGATATTATGACGGACTGATCTTTCACCGTGTCATCAATGGTTTCATGATCCAGGGAGGATGCCCGGACGGAACAGGCATGGGTGGCCCGGGATATAACATCAAAGGTGAATTCGCACAGAACGGATTTGCAAATGATCTTGCACATACAGAAGGTGTACTTTCTATGGCAAGAGCTATGCATCCGGACTCAGCAGGATCACAGTTCTTTATTATGCACAAGGCAGCTCCACATCTTGACGGGGCATATGCAGCATTTGGTAAGATCATTGAAGGAATGGATATTGTAAATAAGATCGCAGAGACGGATACGGATTACAGTGACAGACCTCTGACCGAACAGAAGATGAAGAAAGTAACCGTTGATACAATGGGAACAGAGTATCCGGAACCAGAAAGAGCATAAGCCAAGATAGCAGAATCATAGCAATGAAAAATACAGCGATCAGAAGTTTCTGATAAATATATGCTGCGCCTTATGGAGCAGCATATATTGTATCGCAATGCTTTCGAAAGAGGCTGCCGGTGGCAGGCTATGTAGAAGGTAAAGTATGCAAACTTCCAACACATATGACGCGGAGGAAAATACAGATGGAAATGATCCAGACAGAAAAGTTGGTATATGAATATGAAAAACGTGATGAAGAAGGCAATGTGATTGGAACATCGCGTGCTATTGATGAAGTAGATATGGAAGCAAAAGAAGGACAGTTCATAGCAGTTCTTGGACATAATGGTTCTGGAAAATCAACGCTTGCCAAGCATCTGAATGCAATCCTGGTGCCAACAGAAGGTTCCGTATGGGTGAATGGAAAGAATACAAGTAATCCAGAAGAACTCTGGGACGTAAGACAGTCGGCCGGAATGGTATTCCAGAATCCGGATAACCAGATCATTGGTACGGTAGTAGAAGAAGATGTCGGATTCGGACCGGAGAATCTGGGCGTTCCTACAGAAGAGATCTGGCAGCGGGTAGAAGAAAGTTTAAAAGCAGTCGGAATGATCGAGTACCGTCATCATTCTCCGAATAAGCTTTCCGGTGGTCAGAAGCAGAGAGTGGCGATTGCAGGTGTTGTGGCAATGGAGCCAAAATGTATCGTCATGGATGAACCGACAGCTATGCTTGATCCCGTAGGAAGAAGAGAAGTATTAAAGACGGTTCATAAACTCAGAAAACAGAAAAATGTTACGGTGATCCTGATCACGCATTATATGGAAGAAGTAGTAGATGCGGATAAGATCTTTGTTATGGATCACGGAAAAGTTGTAATGGAAGGAACGCCAAGAGAAATATTCTCCAGAGTAGATGAACTGAAGAGCTACCGGCTGGATGTGCCACAGGTGACGATTCTTGCAGACGAGCTTAGGAAACGCGGACTGGACATTCCGAAAGGAATTCTGAAAAAAGAAGAACTGGTAGAAGCAGTGGAACGTTTGAAAAGATAAACGTCCCGGCAATTACGCATTTACAACAATAGAACATTTGATGTAAGAAATGGTGAGAAGAAATGACAGACATTGCAATTAAGATAGAACATTTGAATTATGTATACAGTCCGGGGACTGCATATGAAAAACACGCACTCAAAGACATATGCCTGGAAATCCCACATGGGGAATTTGTGGGAATCATCGGTCATACCGGATCGGGAAAATCAACACTGATCCAGCATTTGAACGGACTTGTGAAGGCAACGGACGGTGCGATATATTATAATGGAGAAAACATTTACCAGAACGGGTACGATATGCGCAGGCTTCGTAACCAGGTCGGACTGGTATTCCAGTATCCGGAGTATCAGCTTTTTGAGATTGATGTACTGACAGACGTCTGCTTTGGACCGAAGAATCAGGGACTTAGCAAAGAAGAGTGCGAAAAGCGTGCGCTGGAAGCACTGAAGCTGGTGGGATTAAAAGAAAAATATTATAAGTCATCTCCTTTTGAACTTTCGGGAGGACAGAAGCGAAGAGTCGCGATCGCAGGAGTGCTTGCGATGCGTCCAAAGGTTCTGGTGCTGGATGAGCCGACTGCAGGACTGGACCCAAAAGGAAGAGATGATATTTTGGATCAGATTGCATACCTGCATAAACAGAGTGATATGACGGTTATCCTGGTATCACACAGCATGGAAGATATTGCAAAATATGCAGACCGGATCATCGTTATGAACAAAGGGTCTGTAATGTATAATGGTGCACCAAAAGAAGTATTTGCCCATTATCAGGAGCTGGAAAAGATTGGACTTGCAGCTCCGCAGGTGACTTACATTATGCATGATCTGAAAGAAAAAGGATTGCCGGTTAAGGTAAATGTAACGACTGTGGAAGAGGCAGCAGATGAGATTATGCAGGCACTGGAGAAGAAGATATGATAAGAGATATTACAATCGGACAATATTATCCGGCAAAGAGTGTATTACACAGATTAGATCCAAGAGTAAAGCTGGTAGGGACATTGCTGTATCTGATCTCACTGTTTTTGTTTAGCAGTATACCAGGATATGTGATGACGACATTGTTCCTGATTATTATTATAAAAATGTCAAGAGTTCCGTTTTCCTTTATCGTAAGGGGATTAAAACCGGTTATTATGATTTTGATGATCACGGTATTATTTAACTTATTCCTGACGAGGGATGGGGAAGTGCTGTTCCATGCGTGGATATTTACGATTACAGAAGGCGGGCTCAGAACAGCGGTATATATGGCAATCCGACTGATCTATCTGATCATTGGCTCGTCGCTTATGACATTTACAACGACGCCAAATGAGCTGACAGATGGAATCGAAAAATTGCTTGGACCACTGAATAAGATTCATGTTCCGGTCCATGAAGTTGCGATGATCATGTCGATCGCTCTCCGGTTCATCCCGATTCTTCTGGAAGAGACGGACAAGATCATGAAAGCGCAGATCGCAAGAGGAGCGGATCTGGAAAGTGGTAACATGATCCAGAAAGCCAAAAGCATGATCCCGATTCTGGTACCGTTATTCGTATCTGCATTCCGAAGAGCCAATGACCTTGCAATGGCAATGGAGGCAAGATGTTACCGCGGGGGAGAAGGCCGTACGAAGATGAAACCGTTACAGTATAGTAAGAATGATAGAATTGCGTATATTGTTGTAATTGTTTATGTGATTTTGGTGGTTGTTGTTGGAAGATGTGTGCCAGTGCATATTTGGATATTTTAAATTGTATAAGGGGACGGAGGTTTTTTAAAAATCCTCCGTCCTAAATTTATATAGTAAGTGAGAAAAAAGAATTGTATCGAATTGTATGGAGGTTATCATGAAAAGAGTCAGAATATTCGTAGCGTATGACGGAACGAATTACTGTGGCTGGCAGATCCAGCCAAATGGAATCACTATTGAGGAAAAACTGAATAAAGCATTGCATAAACTTACCGGAGAAGACATAAGGATTATTGGAGCCAGCAGAACGGATTCCGGTGTGCATGCACTGGGGAATGTGGCAATATTTGATACAGAATCGCAGATTCCACCGGAGAGATTTTCTTATGCGCTGAATCAGAGGCTACCGGAAGATATCGTGGTAATGAAGTCGGATGAAGTACCGCAGGACTGGCATCCGAGATATCAGGATAATATTTCTAAGACGTATGAATATCATATCTATAATGCAGAAGTACCGAATCCGTTAAAAACAAGATATTGCACTTTTGTCTCATTTCCAATGGATATCGAAGCAATGAGAAAAGGGGCAGAATATCTGGTTGGAGAACATGATTTTGTGAGCTTTTGCAATATTCGGACCAATGCACAGGATACTGTGCGGACGGTGTACGATCTGACGATTGAGCAAAAAGATGGTGAGATCGTGATCCGAGTTACGGGAAATGGCTTCTTATATAATATGGTCCGTATCATAGCAGGAGTATTGATCCGTGTTGGAAGAGGATTCTATACACCGGAGAAAGTAAAGGAGATCCTGGAGGCAAAAGTACACACTTCAGAAGGTGTGACAGCGCCGCCGAACGGGCTTGTGCTCGTAAAAATTGATTATAATTAATCATTAAAACGGATTATATTGGTAAAAATACATTAAGAATAATCAATAAAAGGTCGGAAAATTGGACAATATACAGAAAATAATCGGAATAACGTACAAAAATGAAAAATAACACCATCGTCTGTTAAGAATATGTTAAAATACACCTGTCTGACATTAATTTATGACAAAGACAAATGGAAGGAGAAAAATTATGGAAACGTTATTGTATCTTGTTCCGGTATTTGGAATCCTCGGGTTACTCTTTGCAGCCTATCTTGCAGCAAGAGTAAGTAAACAGGATGCCGGAAACGACAGAATGAAAGAAATTGCCTCAGCTATCAGCGACGGTGCACAGGCATTTCTGACAGCAGAGTATAAGATTCTGGTTATTTTCGTAGTAGTATTATTCGTGCTTATCGGAATTGGAATTGGAAACTGGATCACTGCTGTATGCTTCGTAGTAGGAGCATTATTCTCAACACTTGCAGGATTCTGCGGAATGAAGGTTGCTACAAAAGCAAACGTAAGAACTGCAAATGCAGCAAAAGAAAAAGGAATGAACAAAGCACTCTCGATTGCATTCTCCGGTGGAGCTGTAATGGGTATGTGCGTAGCTGGTTTTGGTGTGTTTGGTGTCAGCATCATCTATATTCTTACTAAGAATGTTGATATCATTACAGGATTCAGCCTTGGAGCTTCTTCAATTGCCCTGTTTGCCCGTGTTGGTGGTGGTATCTATACCAAAGCTGCTGACGTAGGAGCTGACCTTGTAGGTAAAGTAGAAGCAGGTATTCCGGAAGACGATCCGCGTAACCCGGCGGTTATCGCTGATAACGTAGGAGATAACGTAGGTGACGTAGCTGGTATGGGAGCTGACCTTTTTGAATCATATGTAGGAGCCCTTGTATCTGCACTGACACTTGGAATCGTATATTATAAGGCAGAAGGAGCTATCTTCCCACTTCTGATCGCAGGACTTGGACTTGTAGCTTCTATCCTTGGAACTTTCTTTGTAAAAGGTGATGAGAATTCTAACCCGCACAAAGCATTAAAGACAGGTTCTTATGTAGCAAGTGCACTGGTACTGATCGTATCTTGTGTACTTAGTAAAGTATTCTTCGGAGACTTCAAGGCAGCCATCGCAATCGTAGCTGGTCTGATCGTAGGACTTCTGATCGGTATCATCACAGAAGTATATACATCCGGAGATTACAAATCTGTAAAAGAGATTGCAGAACAGTCAGAGACGGGATCTGCAACAACAATCATCAGTGGTCTTGCAGTAGGTATGAAATCTACAGCAATCCCGATTCTTCTGATCTGCGTTGGTATCTTTGTTGCATACCAGACATGTGGACTTTATGGTATCGCACTTGCCGCTGTAGGAATGCTTTCTACAACAGCTATTACAGTAGCCGTAGATGCTTATGGACCGATTGCTGACAATGCCGGTGGTATTGCAGAGATGTCTGAACTTGATCCACACGTTCGTCAGATCACTGACAAACTGGATGCCGTAGGTAACACAACAGCAGCTATGGGTAAAGGTTTCGCTATCGGATCTGCAGCCCTTACAGCACTTGCACTGTTCGTATCCTATGCAGAAGCAGTACATTTGAAGACTATCGATATTCTTGATTCACGAGTTATCATCGGAATGCTGATTGGTGGAATGCTTCCATTCTTATTCTCAGCTATGACAATGTCATCTGTATCAAGAGCAGCATATCAGATGATCGAAGAAGTAAGACGTCAGTTCAAGACAATGCCTGGTATCATGAAAGGTACTGAGAAACCAGATTACAAATCATGCGTTGCTATCTCAACAACAGCAGCATTAAAAGAAATGCTGGTTCCAGGTGTTATGGCAGTGCTTGCACCACTGGTTGTCGGAATCCTTCTTGGACCTTCCGCACTTGGCGGACTTCTTGCAGGAGCACTTGTAACAGGTGTTATGATGGCAATCTTTATGTCAAATGCCGGTGGAGCATGGGATAATGCTAAGAAATATATCGAAGATGGTAACCATGGTGGAAAAGGAAGCGAAGCTCACAAAGCAGCCGTAGTTGGAGACACTGTAGGTGACCCATTCAAAGATACATCAGGACCATCTATCAACATCCTGATCAAACTGATGACAGTCGTATCACTGGTATTCGCACCACTGTTCCTGTCAATTGGCGGATTATTATAAGAAGTTTATAAAATAATATAAAGAACTTGCTACTGGCAGTTTCTCTTATATACGTTGATATTATGAAAAACGATATCTGTACCAGATGAGGTGTATGGATATCGTTTTTTTATACCAAAGTATGCAAGAAAAGTTGTCAGTGGCAGGTTCTATGTATGTCAACATATGAAAGAGCAGCTGATAGTTGAGTGTATAAAAATTGACGGTGCCAGATACACTCGTGATGCAGAAAAAATATGGGATGAGATTAAATTTATAAAAAGTTGAGAAAAATATAAGAATTGAGGGACTGGCAACCACCATCGGTTTGTGATAATATATTTGTCGGGACTTTTATTAATTTTGAAAATAGATAGAAAAGAGGCAGTAAACATGACAAAAGTAGACATTATTTCCGGATTCCTCGGAGCAGGAAAAACTACATTTATTAAAAAACTCCTTAGCGATGTATGGGAAGGAGAAAAACTGGTACTGATCGAGAATGAATTTGGTGAGATTGGTATTGATGGTGGATTCTTAAAAGATGCAGGAATCGAGATCACAGAGATGAATTCTGGATGTATCTGCTGTACACTGGTTGGCGACTTCAGCAAAGCACTGGTAAAAGTATTAGACGAATACCATCCGGACCGTGTTATCATCGAGCCATCAGGAGTAGGAAAATTATCTGACGTAGCAAGAGCAATCGAAGCAGTAGAAAAAGATGCTGATATCGAAATCGACGGAAGAATTACAGTCGTAGATGGTAAAAAAGCGAAGATGTACATGAAGAACTTTGGAGAATTCTTTAAAGATCAGGTAGAGCATGCTTCTACGATCGTAGTAAGCCGTACACAGATGATGACAGATGAAAAAGTAGAAGAATGTGTACACACACTTCGTGAAGAAAATGCAGAAGCAACCATCATCTCTACACCATGGGATGAACTTGGAAAAGAAGCAATCAGCCATGCACTGACAAAGGGCGCTGAAATTGAAAGCCTGTTTGAAGATCATGAAGATCACGATCATGACCATGAGCATTGCGATCACGATCATCACGACCATGACCATGAGCACCACGACCATCACGATCACGACCATGAGCACTGTGATCACGATCATGACCACCACGACCATCACGACCACGATCATGATCACGACTGTTGCTGTGGACATGACCATGACCACGATCATCACCATCATCATCATGCAGATGATGTATTTACAAGCTGGGGAAAGGAGACAGTTCACAAATATACAGAAGAAGAACTGGATTATCTGCTGAAAGCATTATCAGAAACAACATCTTATGGTACAATCCTCCGTTCAAAAGGTATCATTCAGATGACAGACGGATCATGGAAGCAGTTCGACTTAGTACCAGAAGAGTACGAAGTAAGAGAAGGACAGCCTGACTACACAGGACGTATCTGCGTAATCGGAACAGATCTGAAGGAAGACGAACTTCTAAAATTATTCCATATCTAAAAAACGTGAAAGTAAAAGGCGCATGAAAAGTGCGCCTCTATATACAAAAGTATGCAATAGACACTGCCAGTGACAGTGTCTATGTATCGTTAAAATTTAGATTGCCGGTGACAGATCTTATGTGTATAAAGGTATAGAATAGAAGTTTCTGACGGCAGATTTTATGTGTAATTGTAATAGTAAGATAGAAATATAAAAGAAAGAGGTGCGAGTATGGCAACACCTATGTTTATCGTAACAGGATTTCTGGACAGTGGAAAAACAACCATGATCAAAGAGACCCTGATGGAACAGGAATGGATCGAACCGGGACTTACACTGTTACTTCTTTGCGAAGAAGGAGAAGAGGAGTACCCGGAAGAATATTTAAAAGAAAAAAACATGGTATTACTGAAAATCGATGAATTCGATCAGTTAAATACTGTATTTTTCAAAAATTGTGAAAGAAACTATCATCCGGCGCAGATCGTTATTGAATATAATGGAATGTGGAAGCTGGAAGACCTGCTTTCAATCAGATACCCAAGAAGCTTTGAATTACAGGGTGTATATTCGACTGTAGATGGAACAACACTGGATATGTATCTGATGAATATGAGAAATATGCTGATGGAACAGCTTACAGAATCCGAACTGATCGTTGTGAACAGATGTGCAGATGGTGTGAACAGATCAGGATTCAGACGTGCACTGAAAGTACAGAATCCAATGGCACAGCTTATATTCGAAGACATGCAGGGAAAAATCATTGAACCATCAGAAGAAGACCTTCCTTACGATGTAAAGGGAGATAAGATCGTGCTGGACGATGTAGACTTTGGAGTATGGTATGTGGATGCATATGACCATCCTGAGTTATACCTGCACAAAGAGATCGAATTCAAAGGCCAGATTTTCCGCCCGAAGGGAATGCCGGATAATATGTTCGTCCCTGTAAGAGAGATCATGACTTGCTGTGCAGAGGATGTACGTTATTATGGATATCCGTGTAAAGCAGAAAAGAAAGTTGATGCAAAGACAAAATCATGGATGAAGATCCGTGCGAGATTTGAGTATGAAGCTGTCAGCTCATTTGGAAATAAACAGCCGGTATTGTATCTGATTGATATGGAACCTGTAGAGGAACCGGAAGATAAGGTTGTGTATTTAGGTTAATTGCTGTTTAATACACTATGTCATTGTGGCCTCTCGGTCCATGAGAAAGCGCTGGTATCCTGTCTGCTGCTAGATGTCACGATGCAGAAGTTCTAAGGCAGTCCGACTTTCCTAAGGACGAAAGGGACTCCGCTCCAAACTCGGCATGCGCCTCAAACAGTGTCGCTCCGTCCCTTTAACGGAAAGTCAAACTGCCTAAGAACTTCTACACATCGCGCCAAAAAACGCTGCAAACAGGATACCAGCGCTTTCTCATGTCGTGATTGGCAGGCGGTAGT
>NZ_CDRRQK010000030.1:0-30561 GCF_977044405.1 Dorea sp. | reverse complement strand
AATTAAGCTTTTTGGAGGTGTTTCAGGAGATGCAGATGAGGCGGTAAATGCACTTATCAATGAAACACTTGATTACAATCCAGAGGTAAAGTGTTCTCATCATGAGCACAACCACGAGGAAGGACATACATGTGGTGAGCATGGATGCGGAAGTCACAGCTGTCACTAAGAAGAATAGAAAATAATAATATAAAAGGATGTGTCAAGGTAATGGAGAAGTTATCTTAACACATCCTTTTGTGTTACTTTTCCATTTTCTTACTTGCTATATGTTATTGTATCTCGGTGTCCTGTCACGGTATTCCTCAAGCCGATGAGTTATTTTTCATTTTTACGTGTCCATTGTGATGAGAGTAAATGTATTCATTGTGACAAAAGCTTGCCCAGCAAAGGCGCTGCACTAGGTAAAATGGATGTGTAGTGATGGAACAGGGAAACGTGGAGTGCGAAAGGCAAGTAATTTTTTGTCAGAAAAGCCTGTTTTTTTGTTGCCTGCATTTCCAGACATACAGGACTTGTGGAGGAATTGGGTAAATTTGCATTTTGCATTTAAAAGATATAAAATGAATGTCTACGGAAAGAGAATAAGTAAATTTACGGAGGAGTTAGTGAATGTCAAAAGATGAATATTTAATTACAGATGCGCCTCTTAAAGCGCTGACTGTTTTTGCAATGCCTATGATTTTAGGCAGCTTTTTTCAACAAGTATATAATATGGCTGATTCTATTATCGTTGGTCAGTTTGTTGGCTCATCTGCACTTGCGGCAGTCGGTGCCTGTGCTGCACTTACGAATGTCTTCATTTGTATAGCATTGGGGGCCGGCGTAGGTGCAGGTGTACTTGTGAGCCGTTATTTTGGAGCCAGAGATTATAGTAAAATGAAAACAATTGTGTCAACATCATTGATCAGTTTCCTGATTCTAAGCATACTGCTGGGTGTCTTTGGATTTTGTTTTTCCCATTCGATGATGAGTTTATTACAGACACCTGCGGATATACTGGGGGAAGCAGTACTGTATCTCCGTGTTTATTTTGTGGGATTTCCATTTCTGTTTATGTATAACATCCTTTCAACAATGTTCACTTCAATCGGTGAATCCAAGATTCCATTGGGACTTTTGATATTTTCTTCTGTTTTGAACATTTTTATGGATCTCTGGATGGTGGCGGGACTTGGTTTGGGAGTATTTGGTGCAGCACTTGCAACGCTCATTGCACAGGGAATTTCAGCCGTGTTTTCACTTTTGATCTTCTTTAGCCGGATGCGCCGGTATAAAAGTCACTTTGACTGGTTTGACAGGCATGAATTGTATTCCATGCTGCGGATTGCTGTACCTTCGGTTCTGCAGCAGTCTACAGTGTCAATCGGTATGATGATCGTACAGGCAGTTGTAAATCCATTCGGTACACAGGCACTTGCAGGTTATGCGGCAACGATGAGAGTAGAGAATGTCTTTTCATTGATATTTGTATCTATCGGAAATGCAGTCTCACCGTATGTTTCCCAGAATCTTGGCGCAAAGAAAATGGATCGTATCAAAAAGGGATATCATGCGGCACTGGTGTTAGATCTGTGTTTTGCAATCCTTGCTTTTGTAGTCATTGAAACACTGCATACGCAGATTTCTTCATTATTCCTGGGGAAAGATGGATCCGCCTTAGCATATCAGGTGTCAGGGGATTATATGAGATGGATCGGTTACTTTTTCATTTTCATGGGTATCAAGATGGCAACCGATGGAGTACTTCGTGGACTTGGAATCATGCGCCCGTTTCTCATCGCCAATATGGTAAACCTTGCGATCCGCCTGGCGATTGCTTTGATTTTTGCACCCCGGTTTGGCATTGCATTTGTCTGGCTTGCTGTACCGGCTGGCTGGTTTGCAAATTTTCTGATTTCCTATGTGGCACTTAACAGATGTAAAGTGTTCTCATCATGAGCACAGCCATGAGGAAGGGCATACTTTAATTCATTAAAATGAAGTGATTTAAATATAGTGCAAGATGCAGATTCAAACGGGCAGAAGCATTTTGCAGATCAACATGTAACAGTTCTTCAATTCTTGTGATGCGGTATTTAATCGTATTTCGATGCGTATAAGCAGCATCAGCGGTATGTAGAATATTGCAGTTATTTTGTAAATAAAGAGATAATGTTTCAACTAACCGGGTGTGGTTATCTGCGTCATAGTGGATAAGCGCACCCAGTTGGGTTTCTACGAAAGATTCATAGAGCTGTGTCTGATTTAAATCAGAAAACAGTTGGCAGAGTCCAAGCTGGTTGTAGCACAGATGTTGATGGTTAGTCGGAACATTCAGTTCGTCCAGTGTCTTATAATAGTCCTCGACACCCGGAAGCTGCGGCTATGCCTTTTCCTTAAAAAGAATAAAATTTTAAGAAAGTATGAAGCATAGTTATATACACTTGAGATACCCTGTGTTATACTGTTCTACGTTTTCAAGAATGTAGTATTGAAAACTACATGTAAAACGTATGAGAAATTTATTTTTACAAAATATATAAGTAGAGAGGTAATGAATATGCAGAAGAAAGTGCAGATTATCAGTGACGGATCGTTGGATCTTTCGCAGGAGATCACAAAAGAGCATGATATTGAGGTTGTGCCATTCTATGTGTCTTTTGATAGTGAGACATATCAGAAGGAAATGGTGGAATTAGGAGTCAGAGATTTTTATAACGAAATGGTGGGACACCCGGATGTATTTCCGAAGTCTTCCATGCCATCGGTGGATGATTTCTATCAGGTGTTCAAAAAAAGCGCAAAAGAGCAGATCCCGGTTATCTGTATCTGCATTACCCGCAAATTCAGCGGTTCACTGCAGTCGGCAACTGTCGCAAAGGAAATGATTGAAGAAGAGTATCCGGATGCAAAGATTACGCTGATTGACTCAACGGTGAATACAGTACTGCAGGGCCTTTTCGTGTTAGAAGCATGCAGACTGCGTGATATGGGATTGGGATATGAAGAAATTGTGGAGAAAATTCTGCCGATACGTGAGACGGGACGAATCTTCTTTACGATCGGAAGCATTGATTATCTGAGACATGGTGGACGAATCGGGAAACTGGCCGGGATAGCTGCCGGCGCACTGGGGATAAAACCGATGATTACATTAAAAGAAGGGGAAATCTTCAGTTCTGGACTGGCAAGAAACCGTATCAAATCTATGAAAAAAGTTGTAGATATGACGAAAAATTATCTGGATGAGATTGATGCAAAACCTGATGAATATGATTTTTGTATCGGCTATGGTTATGACTATGATGAGGCAGTCAGATTCCGTGAGATGATAAAGGACCTGATAAAAGAACGGCTTGGAATCGATGAGATTGGAATCTACCAGATCGGAGCAACGATTGGTGTGCATACAGGACCGTATCCGCTTGGTGTCGGAATTATTAAGAGGGCAGAAGTTTAAGTAGCTGAAAAGGTTGAATGGAGAGATGGCGGAGAGAGGCCGATGCCCATAATCAGCGAAAATAGAATATGGATAGATAAAGATACCTGAGAAGAAAAATCTTTTTGGGTATTTTTTTGTATGGCTGGTAATTTTATACCACACCTGATGTTATAAACTATAGACATAAAAGGGAAAACAGATCATTTATTTTCAAAGAATGGAGGAACTGGCAATGAAAGGTTTTAACACAGGTGACGGTTATATGGGAATGGTAGATGGCGAATATATCTTATTTGCCAGCGAAGCGGATTATTATGATTATGTGAATGATTAAAAAACAGGAAATATGTGGAATATATTTCCAACGCATGTGCTATACTGAACTTAATTAACCAGAAGGAGAAGTTCTATGCAGGTATCAGACAAATTAATTAAGCCGCTGACAGAAGCAAAATATTTAAATGCCGACAACGTAAGCAGATACCGCTGTATCATGCGTATCTTTTTCGAGCATTATGAGAAATTAAAATACTGGCTGTATCAGGAAGAAGTCTATGAAGAAATGATACAGGACCCGCTTTTTGCGGATTATAGACCGGAACAGTGCCAGCAGGATCTCACCATGCTGACAGAGTGGAAGAACCTTAATACGATCCAGGATACAAAAAAGGTCGCATCCATCGAAGAATTCAAGAACAAAAAGTACCGGTATCAGATGACAGAGTACAGTGTGGAGATAGAGCGTCTGGTGATCCGGTTAGAGAATCTGTTCATCGAGGGAGCATCATTAGAACCGACACTTCTGGAGCGCATAAGGAGAAGTGTAGAGCATTTTCAAGACATGGCAGGAAAAGATAAGAATGAAGTATACACATGGTGGACAGATCTGAATAATGATTTTGTCCGGCTGAATCAGAATTATCAGGATTATATCAGGGATTTGAACAGCGTCCGGGCGGAAGAGATGATGCATACGAAAGAATTCCTGGTGTTCAAGGACCGGCTGATTGAATATCTGCGAAGCTTCATTAAAGGACTGCAGAGAAATGTCGGAGTGATCGAAGAAAATCTGCGTTTACAGAACGAAGAACTGAAAAAGCAGGTATTTGAAAAAGTTATAGATTATGAATTGTCAATTCCGCGTATGGAGATAGAAGTCTCGAAAGAAATGATAGAGCAGAAAGTCCAGGGACGATATCAGAGCATCTATGACTGGTTCGTGGGAAATGAAGGACAGGAGAATGAAGCGGGAAAACTTTTTGATGCCACCAATGATATCATCCGAAGGATTACAAGATACGCTGCACAGTTGAGCGAAAAGAATGCACTGGGTGCGAATAGAAAAGAGGAATACCGGAAAGTAGCAGAATTGTTCCTACGGTGTCAGGACGTGGAAGAGGCGCATAAGATGTCGGCGATGGTATTCGGCATGGAATGTCCGCAGCATCTGGCAGGAGATCTGATCCGTGAGACAGACAGCATGAACATCGGAGTCTATGAAGAGCAGCCAATGGAGATTACGCTGAAACCGAGAGTGCGTACATACAGAGAAAAATCCAGAAGAAGTGCCATCCATGAATCGGCAGAACAGAAGCAGGAAACAAGACGTAAAATGCTTGAGAAGCAGAAAGAAGAGACGGAAAAACTGCGGGCGCTGGAAGTGGATGGAAAGATACATTTCGATAAACTGCCGGTACTGGAACCAAGAATCAGGGAGATTCTTCTGAAATGGCTGTCGGATGCCATGGAATCGGCCGACTTTTCAGCAAGGACGGATGATGGAAGAAGCTATATACTAGATAGAAGTCAGGAGAAAGAAATTTGTGTGGTGCATTGTGAAGATGGAAATTTCACCATGCCGAAGCTGACACTTGTATTTCAGGAGGATGCATGATGAAGGAATTGGAAGTTCTTTTAAATAAGAGATGGATCTTAAAGTCCAGAGACAAAGAAACGTATTACAAAATAAGAGATGCACTTGGCGAACTGCGGAAATTCACTACCGAGAAGATGGGATGTCAGATCATTGATAATTCTCTTCTGATCAAGATGGAGAAGATTCCGGTAATCCCGGAAAGCTTCATGGGCATCCAGAAATTTTCGTCAAAAGAAGAATATGCTTATCTATGTATCCTGCTGATGTTTCTGGAAGACAGGGATGCGCAGGAGCAGTTTATCCTGTCACAGCTGACGGAATATATCACGGCAAACCTACCGGGAGAAATTTCGGACTGGACTTTGTATACGAATCGGAGAAAACTGATCCGTGTGCTGAGATTTGCTGTAGATCAAGGAATAGTCGATGTCACAGACGGAAAAGATGAAGCATTCATGGATGATGAGGCCGGAGAAGTACTTTATGAAAATACAGGTGCATCCAGATACTTTATGAAGAATTTTTCGAAGGATATTATGGAGTATACGAAACCGGAAGATTTTCAGGAAAGTGACTGGTTCGAAGTGGACGAAGACCGTGGATTTGCAAGAAGACACAGAGTCTACAAAAGACTGATCTTTGCGCCGGGCATGTATAAAGAAGATGGATCGCCGGAAGATTTTGAATATCTGAAGTATTATGGACGGAGATTGAGCGAAGAACTGGAACAGATCTTCGACTGTCAGGTGCACATTCACAGGGGAAGTGCGTATCTGTTATCCGGGGATGACTGTAGAATGGGAACGGTATTTCCGGGTAATAATTCAATATCCGATATTTTACTTCTGTGTTTTGGCGAAATACGAAAGAAGATTGAGAATGAGGAATGGAAGACGGCAGCGGATGAAAGTTGTCTTACAGACCGGATCGAGTTCGAAAATCTGATAAAAGAAGTGAAACAGGAATATGGAAGTGGATTTTCAAAAAATTATCGTGAGATGCCGGAAGGTGAATTTGTAAAAAGTGTGATCAATGAGATGGAAGTGTGGATGTTTATAAGGAAAGATGAGGCGGATCATCAGATTAGGATCTGTCCGCTTACAGGAAAGATTCAGGGAAGTTATCCGGAGGATTATACGGGAGGAAGAAATGATGAATAGTAGATGGCAGGCAAATAAGATCGGACTGATTAATTTCTGGTATTATGATGAACAGGAATTCCCGTTTGTAAAGGGAAGGATGCTTCTTCGGGGATCGAATGGATCGGGAAAATCCGTAACCATGCAGAGCGTGGTACCGCTTCTTCTGGATGGCAATATGAGCCCGGAACGACTGGATCCATTTGGCTCCAGAGACCGTAAGATGAGCAGTTACCTTCTGGAAGAAGATGACGGACGCGAGGAGCGGACCGGTTATCTTTATCTGGAATTCAAAAGGCAGGACACGGACACATATCTTACGATAGGAATGGGAATCCGTGCAAGGAGAGGAAAGAATCTGGACAAGTGGTATTTTAGTCTGACGGACGGAAGACGGGTAGGCAAAGATTTTTATTTATATAAGGAGACGGGAGAAAAGGTTACACTTTCCAAAAAAGAACTGGAGAACAGGATTGGGACAGGCGGCCGTGTTATTGACAGACAGGCCGATTATATGGAATATGTGAACCGTCAGATCTTCGGATTCGAGACGGTAGAAGAATATAAAGAAATGGTTGATCTTCTGATCCAGCTTCGAACACCAAAGCTTTCCAAGGATTTCAAACCATCCGTGATCAATGATATTCTGAGTGATTCACTTCAGCCATTATCGGATGATGACCTGCGACCGATGTCGGAGGCAATTGAAAATATGGATACCATGAACATGAATCTGAAGAACAGAAAAGAAGCAAAACAGGCGGCAGAGAAGATTCAGGCAGTATTTTCAAAATATAATCAGAAATTATTATATGAAAAAGCAGACCGGTATGAACAGGCAGAAATCAAATTAGAAAATGCAAAGACACAGCAGAAAGAGCAG
The DNA here is from genome assembly GCF_977044405.1 of Dorea sp. Classification (NCBI taxonomy): domain Bacteria; kingdom Bacillati; phylum Bacillota; class Clostridia; order Lachnospirales; family Lachnospiraceae; genus Dorea; species Dorea sp. The sequence goes on along the minus strand of NZ_CDRRQK010000030.1, from coordinate 23,239 downwards.
AAGAAGAAATTATCCGAGTGCAGACAGAACATCGAGAAGCTGCAGGCAGAACATCAGGAACTGGATGCAAAACATGAGTCCATGGAAAAAGAACGGGAATCCCTGAATAAAAGTGATGCCGTAGCATTAAAACGAAGAGAAGCAGAACTCACCACAGAATTAGAAGGACAGCAGAAAAATCTAAGAGAAAAGCAGCATTTTCTTGAACTGAAACAGGATCAGTATCAGGATGCACAGAATCAGATCAAAGCAGAAGAAGACCGGAAGTATGAGAAAGAAAAAGAACTGAAAGAACTCATAGAAGAGATGCAGGACGAGGCAGATACCATGGCCTTCGAAGAACATGCATTTATGAAAGAAGAACTGGAAAAGCATCCGGAAGAACCATATAAGTTCGAATTACATCAGCAGCAATTTGATCATACGAAAGAAAAAATCAATGAAGGAACGGAAATCCTTGCAGAGACGGATCGTCTGGAAAGACAGAAAGACGACCTGATCAAAGAAAGAGAAAAAAAGATCCGTGAACTGGATACGCTTCAGAGAAAAGTATCAGAACTGGAGGCTGTGTTTGTACAGACACAGAATGAATGGAAAGAAGCTCTATATCAGTGGAATGGTGCGAATCGGGAACTGGTACTGGAAAAAGAATTACTAAGAGAATTAAGCACATTTGCAGAGTCTTATGAGGAGACATCTGATTTTGCAGAGGTTCGTCAGAAGATTGCAGATGTGTGGATCGGGAAAAATGCGGATGTTGAATCTGGGATTTCTGCGAACAGGGCAGAGAAAGAAACAGCAGAAAAAGAACTAGAAGAAGTAAAAGCAGAACTGACGGAATGGGAGAATCAGAAAGAACCACAGCCGGAGCGCTCGGAAGCGGTCATCCGCAACCGTCAGAGATTGGATGCACTTGGAATTCCGTACCAGGAGTTCTATAAGGTTATAGAGTTTGGAAACAATCTGAAAGAAGAAGAGTGTAACCATCTGGAAGAAGCATTATTGAAAATGGGAATTTTAGATGCGCTGGTGATTGATGAACAATACAAAGAGCAGGTTCTGCATTTGGAACAGGGATGTGAAGATCGTTACCTGTTTAGCTGTAAAAATGATCAGAAAGATATCCAGTTGGAGAGCAGTTTGTTAGATGTACTGGAACTGAATGAAGAAGTCAATGACATTTTCTCCAATCAGCGGCTGACGGGAATTCTTGGAAGTATTGCATATGATAACGAAAGTATGATTACGGTCGCAGAAGACGGTACCTACCGGATGGGAGTACTTGCAGGAACGGTAACCGGAGAATATGAGGCCGGATTTCTTGGGACAAAGGCCCGTGAAAGACACAGACAGGCAAAGATGGAAGCCTGCAGACAGAGAATCGTAGAGCTGGAAGAAGTATTGCAGCAACTGGAAGAAATGTATCGGAAGTTATCCGAAAGGAAGGTCACTCTCAGACGGGAGTATGAGAATCTTCCAAAAGATACAGATATGCGGGAAGCCCTTCAGATGATGCGTGCGGAGGAACGGGCATGTGAACAGATCAGAAGGGAAAGTGATAAATTAGAAGAGAGGATCCGTGAACTGATCGAAATATTAAAAGATAAGAAAAAGAAAGCACTGGAAATTGCGGATTCTCTGTATCTGACCTGTTCTTATGAAATATTCAAAGAAGCAAAAAGTGCAGCGGAAGAATATGGAAAGCATCTAATCAGTCTGATTGCAGCGCATGAAATGTTCCTCAGAAGCCTGGAGTATCTGAAAGAGAGGAGAGAACATCTGGAGGATCTGGACGCGGATATGGAACAGATCCGGTATGATCTGTTCGAGATTCAGAAAGAACTCCGGAGAAAGACGGAAGAACAGACATCTATACAGGAACAATTACGTCTGACAGATTATGAAGAAATCAAAGACCGTCTGGATGCATGCATCAAGTGGCTTCAGGAATATCCGGAAAGACTGCGCATATGTGTAAGCAGACAGACGCATGAAGAAGACGAAGTCGGACAGCTGATCCTGCGTCTGGAAGAGGGCCGGAAGAGAATTGAAGAATACGAAAAGAAGACGGCATATTTTTCAGAATGCTATGAGCGGGAGAAGAGTCTGCACTATGTGGAAATACCGGAAGAGATACCGGATGATGCCGGACATGTACGGAGCTATCTGGAGTCTGACGTGAAAGCACTGGATAAAGACAGTGTGATCCGTGATCTGAATAAAGTATATTTTGAAAACAGAGGATTTCTGACCGATTATCAGCTGATGCAGAATGAATTATTTGCAGAAGCAGAGCAGACAGAATTCCCGGCAAAACGACTGGATATTTCGGCCAGATACCAAGGGGTAAAGATATCATTTTCAAGTCTCCTTACACATCTGGAAGAAGACATTGAAGAACTGGAGAATCTGATCAAAGACGGTGACAGGGAACTGTTCGAAGACATTCTTGCCAATACGGTAAGCCGGAAGATCCGTGGAAAGATCAATGCATCCAACACATGGGTACAGAAGATGAATTCCCTGATGAATGGGATGAACACATCCAGCGGTCTGAAACTCAGCCTCAGATGGAGAAGTAAGACGGCAGAACAGGAAGACCAACTGGATACAAAAGAACTGGTGGACCTGTTAAAGAAAGATTATCGTCTGATGAGCGAAGAAGAAGCCTCCCGGCTGTCGGCACATTTCCGTTCAAAAGTAGCAGAAGCGAGAAGGAATGCAAGAGACAGTGCCGGAATGATATCCTTCTATCAGATTATGAAAGATACACTGGATTACCGTAAATGGTTTGAATTCCAGCTGTTTTCACAGAAGAACGGAGAACGTCAGAAAGAACTGACGAACAGTGTATTCGGAACCTTCAGTGGCGGAGAAAAAGCGATGTCCATGTATGTACCGTTATTCTCTGCGGTTGTAGCGAAGTATCAGGGAGGCAGAGAAGATGCACCAAGACTGATCTCGCTGGATGAAGCATTTGCCGGAGTGGACAATAAGAATATCCGCGATATGTTCCGCCTGATGACAGAGTTCGGATTTGACTTTATCATTAACTCGCAGGTTCTGTGGGGTGACTGTGATACACTGGATGCACTGGCGATCTATCAGCTGATCCGCCCGGGCAATGCAAAATTCGTGACGGTTATGCCGTATCTGTGGAATGGAAAGAAGAAAGAATTGTTGGAACGTGAAGAGGAAGTAGAGCAGAGAGGAAGAGAGATTAGACAGACAGTAGAATAGAGGGAAGACAAGATTAGACAGGCAGAAAAATAAAAAGGTACCAGAATCAGACAGATAGCAGAAAAGGGAAAGCAGGATAGTTGAAAAATACAGTTAGGGATATGGAGAAAAGGTTAAACGGCGATGTGTGAGAGTAATCAAGAAAAACTTGAGATAATAAAAAAAGAATGTCTGGAATATTTCCACCAAAGTCCAGTTTGGAAAAAGGTTCTGAAAGGGTTCCGCAAAAAATATAGTTCTTATGGAAGGTTCGGTGGAAAAGTAGTTCTAAAGAATCTGAAATCACAGGACATCGAAGAACTGGAGGGTTTCTTTGGTAAGTCTTTTCATGGGCAGAAAAGTGTAACAGTGTCTGCAGAGAAATTCCGGCAGGCACTGGAAGCAAGCCGTTATAAAACTATTACACCAGAGTGTCTGCTGGAGAACTTTTTTGAAGAACCCTTGCGTGGAAAACAGGAACAGAAACTTTTGAGAGAACGGGAAAAAGAGAAAATCTGGCAGAAGTTTTTGAAAGACTATAAAGGAACTGAGATAGAGAAGGCGGCAGAATTACTGAGGAATATTGTCAAAGACAGTGACAGTCAGGAACTTGCAGAATGGGATCGTGCGCTGCGGTTTGGAGCAAAAATGTACAATCATTTGCCATATCGCCAAAGTGATAAGTTGTATCTGGCTGTATTTGCAGCCATGCTGACGGGAAATCCACATGCATTTGACAATGGAACTGCAGCAGGAAATTTCCTGTATCAGATTATACAGATGGATCTGGAAATCAGAGAAATTAAGATAGAGTCCTCGAAGATATTTCCAGCTTATAAGCGTCAGAAAAGTTATCTGACGGCCGGAATTATGCTGGATAATATATCAAATTACGCGATGCTGTATCAGGTACAGGCAGTAAAAAAAGACGGAATTTTGCATAAAGGCATGGAAGGATTTGTGAGTGAGCAGCATATCGTGCAGGTTCCGCTTGCGGTGATTACAGAGTGGGAGTCGCTTCATTGTCCACAAGATGAGATCTACATTGTGGAAAATCCGTCTGTTTTTGCGGTATTGTGTGGAAAAGAGAAAGCAGGAAACACTAGAAGAGCATATATGTGTATGAATGGACAGCCAAGACTGGCAGGTCTGATGGTGTTGGATCTATTTGCAAAGTCTGGAATCCGGGTATATTATGCGGGCGACCTTGACCCGGAAGGAATACTGATCGCACAGAAATTATCACAGTATTATAAGGGGGAATTTCATTACTGGCATATGGAAACGGCGGATTACGAGAAGTGCAGGTCAGCGGAAGTGATATCGCCGAAGCGTATGAAGATACTGGAGCGGATTACGGATGAGAGATTGAAGCCAGTGGTGGAAAGGATCGAAGAGTATGGGACTGCCGGGTATCAGGAGATGTTGGTGGAGGAGATGTGATTATTGCTAGTTGCTTTGAACAGAAAGTGAATTGAGACAGAAACTAAATTGACAATATGGCATATATACCATATAATATTACAAAGGAGAAGAGATGACAAAGTTTGAAGTTGTATTATACGAAAAGGCAAATGGAGAATGTCCAGTAGAAGAGTTCATTACATCTCTTGACATGAAAATGCAGGCTAAAATGATTGGTTTGTTGGAATTATTAGAGGAAAAAGGAAATCAACTTAGAGAACCTTACAGTAAATCGATAGATGATGGAATATTTGAACTTCGATGTAAAGTAGGAAATAATATAACCAGAATACTATATTTCTTTTATTATGAGGGAAAGATAATACTTACAAATGGATTCGTAAAAAAGACACAAAAAACGCCAGCGGAAGAAATAAAACTCGCAAAAGAACGCAGATCAGACTTTAAGGAAAGGATGGGAAAAGCATGAAAACATTGCAAGAATTGAAAAAGAAACAAATGGAGAATCCGGAATTTGTAAAGGAATATGAAGCAATTCAACCAGAAATGGATGTTATCAGAGCTATTCTAGATGCGAGAACATCGCAGAATATTACACAAAAGGAACTTGCAGAGAGAACAGGCATTAATCAGGCGGATATCAGCAAACTCGAAAATGGTACCAGGAATCCTTCAATCAATTTGCTTAAAAGACTGGCTGAGGGAATGGGAATGGTGCTTAAAATAGAATTTGTACCGAAGAAAAATGCGTGAGAAAAATTAAATATATAATAATATATAGCATTTAATAAGGAAGAATAAAAAGTAACTTAGATAATGAATGAAAAGAAGAGGTCATAGAAATATGGCTTCTTTTTATATGTTATATGTCTGGGTATACAAGAAAAGCTGTTGGCGGTAAGTTCTCAGCGTTGTAATATGTTCGAAAGAAACGTGTACAATAAACTTCCCATGTATGCTATACTTTACCTATATCACGAAAAGGGGAATTCTTTTATGCCAAAAGGAACGAATCAGAAATTAAAATTATACCGTCTCGCACAGATCATGCTGGAAAATACAGACGACGAACACTACATTACTATGCCAGAAATCATGGAAGAACTGGGAAAATACGAAGTGACCGCAGATCGCAAAACAATTTACGCAGATCTGCGAGATCTGTCTGTGCTTGGAATAGAAGTAGAAGGGGAACCAATCGGCAATCGCTATCATTACCGCGTAGTCAACCGCCCATTCGAACTGCCGGAATTAAAGCTTCTGGTAGATTCCATCCAGTCTTCCAAATTCATCACAGAGAAGAAGACCAACACACTGATAAAAAAGCTGGAAAAGCTGGTCAGCAAATACGATGCACAGAGGCTGCAGCGACAGGTGTATGTATCCGGAAGAATTAAGACGATGAATGAAAGCATCTATTATACTGTCGATGCAATCCACAATGCGATTTCTGAAAATAAGAAGATCAAGTTCCAGTATTTCCAGTGGAATGTGAAGAAAGAGATGGAATTGCGTCACGGAGGAGCATGGTATCATATCAGCCCGTGGGGATTGTCCTGGGATGATGAGAATTATTATATGATCGGATATGATGCAGAGGCACAGATGATCAAGCATTACCGGGTGGACAAGATGCTGCATATCCGGATGTCGGGCGAATCCCGCGAGGGAAAAGAATACTTCAAGAAGCTGGATATGGCAGATTATGCCAAGAAGAGTTTCGGAATGTTCAGGGGAAAGGAAACGTCTGTAAAGATGCTGGTAAATAACAGCCTTGCGGGCGTGATCATTGACCGGTTCGGGAAAGATGTGATGATGATTCCGGAAGACGAGGATCATTTCCGGGTGAATGTGGACGTGCATGTGAGCAAACAGTTCCTGGGATGGGTGTTCTCGCTGGGGGAAGCAGTTAAGATCATTGGACCGGATGAGGTTGTGGAGCAGATGAAGGGAGAGGCCCGGAGGCTTATGGAGCAGTATGGGGAGTAGGAAATGGATTCTGAATTAGCAAAACAAGAATATGATTGTCAACTTGTGTGAAAAATAAGTTGACAATCAAAGCAAAATACGATAAATTGTTAACCATAAACTGAAAGGAAGGTTAACAATTCGATGAACACAAAAACAAAAAAATTATCCACCGTAAGTATGGTATTATGCGGAATGTTTGCAGCGCTGGTTGCCATAGGAGCATTTATCCAGATCCCGGTTCCATATATGGATTATTTCACACTTCAGTTCTTTTTCGTACTGCTTGCAGGATTGATTCTGGGGGCTGATAAGGGAGCAATATCTGTAGGATGTTATGTATTACTGGGACTTGTCGGAGTACCGATCTTTGCAGCAGGCGGAGGAATCGGATACATATTCCGGCCAAGCTTTGGTTATCTGGTCGGATTCATTGTAAGCGCATATGTAACCGGAAAAGTATGTGAAAAGCTGAAAGCAAGTTACAAGAACTATCTGCTTGCCTGTCTGGCCGGATTTGTTATGACATATGCAATCGGAATCGTGTATAAATTCATAATCTTAAACTTTTATGCACATACACCGGCAACGCTAGGCGTGATCTTTTTGTCCTGCTTCCCATTAGATATGCCTGGAGATTTTGTATTATGTCTGCTGGCAGCCGGTGTGGGACTTAGAATGCGGAAAAGCGGATTTTATCTGAGCTAATAAAAAAGGGGCATGAGATTATGACAAAAGGAATATTTGTGACGGGCACCGGCACAGATGTAGGAAAGACATATGTCACAGCATTAATCGTGAAAAAGCTGGCGGATGCAGGAATCCATGCAGGCTATTATAAGGCTGCATTATCAGGTGCAGAGTCCATAGAAGAAAGTGACGCAGGCTATGTAAAGAAGATTGCCGGTATCACACAGGAAGACAGCAGCTTACTGTCATATCTGTATCAAAATGCGGTGTCTCCGCATCTGGCTGCCAGAATAGAAGGGAATCCGGTTGATACGGAAACGGTAAAAGCAGATTTTGACAGGGTAAAGAAAGCGTTCGATTATGTCACGGTAGAAGGAAGCGGCGGCATTGTATGCCCGATCCGCTGGGATGAAGAGCATGAGATCCTGCTGGAAGACATTGTGAAAATGCTGCATCTGAACACGCTGGTGATCGCAGATGCCGGACTTGGCACGATCAATGCAGTTGTCTTGACGGTAGAATACATCCGGAATCACGGAATGGATGTAAAAGGAATCATTCTGAATCATTACTCGGGTGGAGCGATGCAGGAAGATAATGAGAAAATGATTGAGAGATTAACGGGAGTCCCGGTGATTGCCAGGGTAAGAGATGGTGACAGGGAGCTTGAGGTTGATCTGGAAGTGTTGAAAAAGGTGTATGATTGATGATGAGAAGAGGGAATTGACTGCGGTTGATTTCCTTTTTTGACGTGTGGAAATAAAAAATAAGGTGAGAATATTATACCCCATCAACTGAATTATACTATACACATCAAAGGGAATAAAACAGAATTCCGGGAGATAAAAGTAATTATAAGACAACAAATCAAATTCAGATGAACACGTTTTCAAAGCGAAAGGAGCACACACAATGGCAAAAATATTTATCACCCTGACAGGAACAAAACACTACTTCGGAAATGATTTTCTGGAAAAAGGTATGAAGATCAGATTAGAAAAAGAACCGGATAATGAATATGACAAGGAAGCAATCAAAGTAACGTATGAAGGACTTGGGAAGATTGGTTATGTGGCAAATAGTTCGTATACAGTCATCGGTGAATCTATGAGTGCAGGCCGCCTGTATGACAAGATCGGTGACACGGCATATGCGAAGGTGGTATTGGTTACACCGGTCGGAACAATCTGCAAGATCTGTAAAAAGAGTCTGAAAAGTGAACAGGAGGAAACAGCATGAATTACCTTGTGATAGATTTAGAAATGTGTAACGTACCGAGAGATTATTGGAGCCGATCTTATAAATATGCAAATGAGACGATACAGATCGGAGCTGTTCTTCTGGATGAGGAATTCAAAAGAATCGGAACGCTTAGCCAATATGTACATCCGGAACACGGAGTGATCGATCCGTTTATTCAGAATCTGACAGGGATACGAAATAGTCAGGTGAAGAAAGCACCACGTATTGAGGAGGCTCTGCTACATATGATCGACTGGATCGGCGATCGTGAGTATAAAGTCTATGCCTGGAGCGGTTCCGACAGAGCACAGCTGCTTCATGAAATCAAAGCAAAGAAGATCTGTGATGAGCGGATTCTGGATTTTGTCTGTGAAGCAAGATGGATCGATTATCAGGATGTATTTGTAAAACGATTCGGAATAGAACGAAAGATTGGTCTGGAAGAAGCACTGGGCAGGGTGGAGATTGAACCGGAGGGACGACTTCATGATGGTCTGGATGATGCGGTGAATACAGGATATCTAATTGAAAAGTTGGAAATGAATCCGGAGTATAAGTTAGTCAGCTATGAAATGCCAGAGCAAGAGCAGGGACATCTGTCGTGTACGCTTGGAGAATTATTTACGGGATTGGAGTTGAAATTGGCGTGAGGGATGTTTTGATATTCGATGAATATAAAAAAGAAATGAGCATCCTTTTCCAGTCTTAAGACATTACTCAGTAAAAAACCCATTTCCTTATAGAATATTACTTTATTTGTTAATAAATGTCAATCATATTTGAAGAAGTCGTAGAAATATGACTTCTTCTTGTACGTCAATGGTTAGCGAAGTATAATTAATATAAGAAATTTTCAGTAAATATATCGCAGAGGAAAACTAAAATGACGGAAGAAACAATCAAAGAAATATTAAAATTCAGAGACGACAGAGACTGGAAACAATTTCACAACCCGAAAGATCTGGCAATCTCCATTTCGTTGGAGGCAGCAGAACTACTGGAAGTATTCCAGTGGAGCGGTGCGGATATCTCAAATGAAGGAAAACGGGAAAAGATAAGAGAAGAACTGGCGGATGTTGTGAATTATTGTGTCTTGATGGCAGATGCCTGCGGACTGGATCTGGATGAGATCGTGCGGGAGAAGATCAAGGTGAATGCAAAGAAGTATCCGGTGGAGAAGGCGAAGGGGAAGAGTGAGAAGTATGATAAGCTGTGATGGAACAGGAGGTATAGAAAATAATCATTGACAGACATTTATACATGAATTATTATCTTAATAACGCAATGCGTCTGAAAGGTGATCTGATGAGTCGAGGAAAAGAAGTAAAAGAATTACGGGAAAAAATGGGAATGAACAGGAGAGAGTTTAGTGATTATTATGGTATACCATATCGCACTGTTCAAGATTGGGAAGCTGAGAAGAGAGAACTTCCGGAATATCTTTTACGTTTGATGAAATACCGGGCGGAAGTGGAATATATGGTGAAAAATAAGTCGTAAGACTTATTTTTTTACTGACAATATAACGCAACGCGTTAACTATGAGGAGAGATAAAATATATATGAAGAAGGAAAATATTATTGACATAATTACAGATGAGGATGGAAGAAAAATAGTTGTAATTACAGATATACGATTTAAAGGGAAGAGAAATATCGATTGGGAAGATGTTGAAAATTATTTGAAGGAATATGTAGGAAAGTGTTATGAAGTTGTTGAAACAGCGGATCAAGTCTTTATTGGAAATGATTTTCCAGCAGAATTAAAAGGATCTGAAGATACAAAACGATTGTGTGGTGCTAATGCAAAAGCCAAAGCAAATGCGACACAGAAAATTCCTACGTTATTGAAATGTGCAACTAACAAACGATGGCAGGAAAATTTTAAGGGGAAGCATAAAGTTGATGCAAAATATGGCTGGTATCGTTTTACAACTAGGTTTGCATTACCTGTTTATAGTAGTGATTTAAAAGAGGTGGAACGATTTAATATATACAGGATAGAAATGTTAATTAGGCATGCAGCCGATGGAAATCTATATTTATATGATATGGTGAATATAAAAAAAGAAACGAGCACCCCGCTTAGGCAATAGCCGTACGGTAACAAACCCATTTCTTGTATATAATATTAATCTGTTTGTTAACAAAAGTCAACTATAAAAATCAAAAAGATGAAAGTTGTGAAGCTTAACTCAGTACAGTATAATTAATATATCATTTCAATTCAAAACATAATGTAAGGAGCACTCCTATGTCCACATCCCATAAAGAAAAAATAATCCGCGTCCTTCAACTTTTCCAGATCACCGATGAGAAGACGCCGATGAATGCTGTGCAAGTAAGTCAGAAACTGGAAGAAGAATATGGAATGGAAAATGTACACCGTACATCCAGTTATGACGATGTGCGTTTGTTGCAAAGCTGCGGTTATCCGATTAAGCAGGCAGAAAATTCACATAAAGGATGGTATATGGAGAAACATTTGCTGGAAGACTGGGAAATTAAGCTGATGTTAGATTCGGTGCAACAGGCAAGGTGTGTGTCCGTTCATGAAGCAAATGAGATTCGAAATAAGCTGTTAAATCTGACGAGCCAGAGAGGACGAAGCAGATTTTCGCATATGATTATGCCGCTGCCCGGAAATGTCAGGGGTGTCGGTCAGATCGGTGAATATATAGAGATTATGCTGGAAGCAATGTATCTGCATAAGAAGATTCGGTTTCAGTATACAGAGATCAATAATGCAATGGAGAAAGTTTTGCGAAAAGAAGGCAAGCTGTATCAGTTGAATCTGTATACGATATATTGGTCGGATAATAATTATTATCTGATCGGCTCTCATGATAATCATGACGGGTTGACGAATTACCGGTTGGACCGGATTGAAAATATGAGTATGTCCAGTGAAGAAACCATTGGTGTGAATCCGGAACTTGTGATTCAGGACTATATTAAGAAGAGTGTGAATCATTTTAGCGGAGATACGATCAGAATCGAAGTGGAATATAAGCCGGCGCCGATTACCAATGCTATATTATATGATTTTGCAGGGGAGGGAATAAGGGTCAGGCCGTTAGAGAATGGAAAGTATAAAGCAGTATTTAAAAAAATGGACAGTGTGACATTGGTTGGCTGGTTCGTACAATATGCGAATCGATTTAAAGTAATCTCACCGAAGAGTCTGAAAGATAAAATTATAGAAAGTTTAGAACAGGCACAAAGCATATATAGTGAGTAAGAAAAGTCCTACATATAATATGTGGGATTTTTTTGAAGCAAGATACATAAGTGTTGCGATATTGCGACAGTGGATTTGCTAAAATGATGATAACTATGAATGATACGACGAGAAATAGATTTTATAAATGTAAATGCATGTGGAGTTTTTGAAGATGGGAGTAGATGAATGGAAGAAGATTCAAAGGAAACATCGGTGGAGAGTGATAAGTAATAAAAGGTGAAAAAAGATAATGGTTATTAAGTTGCTGAATACTTTGTGAAGGAGAGTATACTCTTTCTTGTATCCATCCACTCCCATGCAGTATAATGAATACAAGACGATATTGGAATAAGTAACACACCTTCAGGAGGCAGACGTGAACGCAATAAACGAACCCCAAAAATCAACCACAACACTAGACTACTACAACAAAAACGCAAAAAAATTCGTCACCGGAACCGTATCCGTAGACTTCGGAACCGTGCAGAACCACTTCCTGGACAAACTGCATACAGGAGCGGAAATCCTAGACTACGGTTGCGGTTCCGGCCGCGACACAAAATATTTCCTGAACCAAGGCTACAAAGTCACTGCCATAGACGGCTCAACGGAACTGTGCAAACTAGCAAGCGAATATACAGGCATTCCGGTAAAACACATGCTGTTCCGGGACCTGAATGAAAAAGAATCCTACGACGGAATCTGGGCATGCTCATCAATTCTTCATGTTCCGGCAAATGAACTGCAGGACATTATAAAGAAGATGGCAAACGCCCTGCGAACTCATGGAATCATTTACACCTCCTTCAAGTACGGGACATTCGAAGGGGAACGAAACGGCAGATATTTTACGGATATGACAGAAGAGACATTTGCAAAATTGATTCAGGACATGGATGAATTAGAGATAGAAGAACAATGGATTACATCAGATGTACGTCCGGGGCGGGGAGAAGAGAAATGGCTCAATCTAATTTTGAGGAAAGAATAGATACATATGAGATCGAATCTACGAATGTAATGACCGGGGACAGAGACCGGAGCCGGTATCTATATTATCAACTGAAAATGAGTATGGCAAAGGCGAAGCAGATTGATATCATCGTCTCATTTCTGATGGAATCGGGTGTGCGGATGCTCTTAAATGATATGAAGCGGGCGCTGGACCGGGGCGTGAAGATCCGTATCCTGACGGGAAATTATCTGGGAATCACACAGCCGTCGGCTTTATATCTGATCAAGAGCGAGCTCGGCGACCGTGTGGATCTGCGCCTATATAATGAAACATCACGCTCATTTCATCCAAAATCTTATATCTTTCATTATGAATCTTCGAATGAAATATACATCGGATCATCGAACATTTCCAAAAGTGCGTTAACTTCAGGAATCGAATGGAATTACAGATTCAGTGATACACTGGACAAAAAGAATTATGAATTGTTCTATGCTACATTTGAAGATCTGTTTCTGAATCATTCGATCATTATAGATGATGAAGAATTAAAACGATATTCCAAGGAATGGAAGAAGCCGGCGGTGTCCAGGGATCTGGCGAAATATGACACAGCAGAAGATAATGAGGACAGGAATACTGAAAATGTCCGAATGTTGTACCGCCCGCGGGGAGCACAGATAGAGGCACTGTATGCGTTACAGGAAAGCCGCATGGAAGGGGCGGCGAAAGGACTTGTATATGCGGCCACCGGAATCGGAAAGACATACCTTGCTGCATTTGATTCGGCAAAATATGAACGGGTGTTATTCGTTGCACACAGAGAAGAAATCCTAAAGCAGGCGGCGGTTTCTTTCAAAAATGTGCGGAACTCGGAGGATTATGGATTCTTTGACGGAAAAGAAAAGGATAGGGATAAATCCGTCATCTTCGCATCGGTAGCGACACTCGGAAGACCGGAATATTTGAATGAGACATATTTTCCGGCGGATTATTTTGACTATGTGATCATTGATGAATTCCATCATGCGGTTACAGATCAATACCGGAGAATCGTAGAGTATTTTCAGCCGCAATTCTTACTGGGATTAACAGCAACACCGGAAAGAATGGACGGGAAAAATATCTACGAAATCTGTGATTATAACGTGCCATATCAGATTTCCTTAAAAGAAGCGATCAACAAAGGAATGCTTGTACCATTTCACTATTACGGCGTGTATGATGAGACGGATTATTCCGGACTGCGGATCGTGAAGGGTCGCTATGATGAGCAGGAGCTGAATCAGGCTTATATCGGAAATGAGAGAAGATATGATCTGATTTACAAATATTATCGAAAATATCGTTCTGCGCGTGCAATCGGATTCTGCTGTTCCAGACAGCATGCAGAAGACATGGCAAAAGAATTCTGCCAGAGAGGAATTGCATCCGCAGCAGTATACAGCGGTGAAAATGGAGCATATGCCGAGGAGCGTAATGAAGCTATCCGCAAATTGAAGAACGGAGAGATACGGGTGATCTTCTCTGTAGATATGTTCAATGAGGGTGTGGATATCGCTTCGCTGGATATGGTAATGTTCCTGCGCCCGACGGAATCTCCGGTCGTATTCCTGCAGCAGTTGGGACGAGGACTTCGTCTATATAAAGGAAAAGAATATCTGAACGTATTGGATTTCATCGGAAATTATGAGAAAGCGGGGAAGGCACCGCTATTGTTAAGCGGAGAGCAGTCATTTAGCAAGAAAGGATCCTGCGAGTATCAGGATCTGGAATATCCGGATGACTGCATCGTTGATTTTGACATGCGTCTGATTGATCTGTTCAAGGAAATGGATAAGAAGAAATTAACACTGAAAATGCAGATCCGGCAGGAATATTATCGTGTAAAAGAACTGCTGGACGGGAAGCGGCCGAGCAGAATGGACTTATTCACTTATATGGATGATGAGATTTACCGGATTTGTGTCAGCGGCAGTCATGCGAAAGAAAATCCATTCCAGCATTATCTTGATTTCCTAAATGAACTTGGTGAATTGTCAGAGGAAGAGCAGAAGTTATATGCGGGAATCGGACGAGAATTCATTCATACCATCGAAACTACGGAGATGCAAAAAGTGTATAAGATGCCGATCCTTTATAGCTTTTATAATCATGGAAATATCCGGCTTGCGGTTACGGATGAAGAGGTATTGGAGAGTTGGAAGGAATTCTTTGATACGGGGACGAACTGGAAGGATTTCCCGAATGTGAATACTTATGAGGATTATAAGAAAGTGACGGATAAACAGCATCTGAGTAAGGCGAAGCGGATGCCGATTCGATTTCTGAAGGCGTCAGGGAAGGGATTCTTTGTGGAGAAGGATGGATATGCGCTGGCGTTGAGGGATGAGATTGGAGAGGTTGTTGGAAATATGGCGTTTGGCGAGCAGATGGGGGATGTGCTTGGGTATCGGAGTTTGGAGTATTATCGGCGGAGGTACAAAAAGAGTAGAAGAGATGGGGATTAAAGCTGACGGGGAGGGTCAGCTTTTGATATAGGGGATTTTTTAGAAAAATAATAGAAAAAGTGACAAAAAGCGACAGATTTTTGAGTGTTATGTGTATTTATATATGGCAGGAATTTGATGATGACAAAATGAGGCTGTTTCTTAAAAATAGAATGTGGTGATAGATAAAATAATCTAATTGATTTATATCTTATGTGTGTAAAACAAGACAATAGAGTATGATATAATATTTGAATAAATATAGCGTAAAGAGGTTAATTGAATGAATAAAGCATTTGATGTGATATTTCAGACGGAAGTTGATGCGGAGACAATTGCAAAGACATTACATAATTCAGAAGGCGAACGATTTAGATATCAATGTTTGTGTTGTGGAGAGGAAGTATATTTGGCTGCGGCGGATAGTACTGAAAAAGCACCGCATTTCCGCCATAGAAGAGGAAATAATGATATAGATTGTGAACGTTACCTTGGACATCCAGGGGCAATAGAACATTATGTTTCTATTAGAAAACATAATATGGAACATATCTTATTTGGATTTAATATAGAGAATATGACATTTGAGGCAGCTGTGATGTACACGGATGAAGAGATGAAAAAATGTAATATGGAAGCAAAACAGCTTTCGTTATATACCCAACCGTATTTACAACCTTTTTTTACTTTACCAATCAATAGAGAAAATATTATACCGAATGTTTGGAAATATTTTACGCTAAAAGAATATGCTAATGACTATTATATATCTAAAGATGGTGATAATAAGAAAATATTATATACTAATATTATAAAAAAAGATTATAAACTTAATATTTATAGAATAAAACAATCAGATTGTCATTATATGCGTAATGATTCGGAGATTTTGTATACGGATGAACATTATCTGGCAATATCTGAAGATGCAGATAATATTAGAAAAATAACTACTTTACAGACCGTTGAAGTCGATGGGGATATTGAAACTTTTAAGACACAAGGACGACAATTTTATTTAGTAAAATTTTCTATACAGTTTATTGATTATTCGACTAAAATATATTTTCTTGAACAGGAATTTAAGATAGAAATTGCTGAAACGATGGATATTTTATGGCCACCGGTATTCACAGAAAAATCTGTATCTTATTGTACAGCAAAAAAAATCTGTGTATCGCCAAGTTTTGAATTAATCCTTCATGGAAATGTTGAAGGAAAGGATACAAGTATAAAAAAAATAACAAATGGTGTATATGAGATTAGCTTTGAAGACGAAGTGAATATATTTGAAAAAAATATTAAAAAGACAATTATTAAAAAAGAGAATCTAATTAGAGAAACTACATATGAAAAACCGGAGATTATATATGTGGATAAAAAATATGAAGTTAGTGATAATTATGACTATTATTTATTTGACAAGCAAGGATGTAGAAAATTAATAGCGGGATCCAATATATATATGGCAGAGAATGATCGGATAGTTGGTTATAAAAATGGACATATTAAAGTAGTTGTTTTTACAAAACCAAAAAAGGTATTGGACAAACAAATATTGATAAATGACATATTAAAATATCATCCTCAGTGTGAGGCTTTTGAATTAGATGATTATATGGATATAGAGATGGATGAAGTCGTTTTAACTTATATAGAAGAGTGTTATAGAAATGGGATGATTAATACGGTTATTAAGCGGTACATTAAGGAGGGGTTGATTTGAATTATTTAACAGATTTAACAAAAGAAGAAATAAAATATATATGTACAGCTATCCCATATCAGGAAACAGTAGCTTACTTTAAGAGAAATCCAAAGGAATTTACAAAATTAAGACCAGGATTTCGGGTACAAACACTCAATGAAAATATGATTTTCCGTACATTATATGAATTCCGTAATAGAGATTTTATTGCAGTTTATTTGGTCAAAAAAGTTGATAGATGGCTTAGGGAAATTGATGAAGAATTGGAAAAAATAAAGCGGATGGGATTAGACAAAGAATCTGCCTATATAAATGTATTGTCCGGTTCATTTTTTGCAAATAATGTTGAATTGTTTTTTAAAATTAAAGGAGAAAAAAAGTCGAAAGATTATTTACAAGTATTGAATTCTGCAGTGATATATGAAGTTTATAATCGAAAAAAAGATGAGGAAGAGAAAGCGTCAATAGAAAAAAATTTGATGGAAATTACTGAAAATCAAGAAAAGCTAAAACAGAAAAGTATTAATGGGAAAATGCAGTTAGAAAAAATGAAGAAAGATGCAAATGAACTTAATATAAGATTGAAGGAAACGTCAGATGCGCTTGCTATAGAAAAAGAACGATACAGAAAGAGTTTAGAAGATAATGAAAAGTTGAAAAATGAGTTAAAAAAGGTTCGTGATGATGAAATATGGAAAACATCAGAAATGCAACAAAAGATAGAGGCTTTAAGTGAAAGAATTAATGAAAAAGAAAAAGAAAGTATTCAGAAGAGGAAAAACTTCCTCTTGGTAAAGTTATATCCATACCACGCTATAAATGTGAATGTGGAGGAAGAATGTATGAGCTTGTAAACCATATTAAATGTGGAGCGTTATATTTTAGAGCATATGTTCAGAAGATAAATGGGACAGGATATTGGTACGTATTTCCAAATAAGGGACTTGATGGAGGTTCAAATGAGTTAACAGAAATGCTTCTTTATATATGTCCAAAGGGATATGAATTAAAGAATAGGGATAAAGTGGGGTATCTTGATCCATTTACTGGTAAGCTTTATCTTGATTATCAAAATGATGATTCGCTTTTGAAAGTTCTATATCCTGAATATGACGAAAAAAATGATCGCTTTATGTTTGGTTCTTGTCCGAAATGTAAAAAGATTATGCCATTAAAAAAGCCAACAGATTTTGCAACAAAAGGGAATATTCCTTTTTATAATCTTACAAAAGCACAGTTTGAACTTCAGCCGGTAAGAAATGAAAAATTGATAAACGAAGGGAAAAAAGTTCTTCTGTTTTCTGATTCGCGACAAAATGCTGCAAAGCTTGCACGTGATCTTTCAAAATCATCAGATGCTGATGGTTTTCGTCAGGCGGTGATGCTTGCGACAAAAAAACTTTCTATAGACGGAAGAGAACATTCGTTAAAAGAATTATATAATATGTTTTTAATGGTATGTGCCGAACAAAAACTGGAATTTTTTTCAGGAAAAAGTGCTGGAATTTTTCAGGATCATCTTGAAAAAGTTAGAAAAAAATTAAAAAGAGGCAGGAATATATTGAGGGAAAATTTTGAACCGTTACCATATGATTATTATGAGCAACTGTTGACATTTTTTACAGAAAGTCCACGTTCTTTTAAGGATATTGGTCTTGGATTTCTTGCTCCTATGGATAATATGCTTGATGATTGACATTCAAATATATTTATTTGGATCTGCATGCATAAAAAATAACCCCAATGATCTGGATGTGTTGTTGATTTATCCAAGCTATAAAGAAGTAAAAGAAGCATTGAAACTAAAAGAAATGCTGATATTTTATATGGAAAGGCTTGTTGAAATACAGATGCATGTAATTTTATTAACAATTCAAGAAAATAAAGAAATTAATTTTGTACAAAAAGAACATGCGGTAAAAATTATATAATAATTATGTATTTACTGTTTGAAATTAGTCAAAATAAGACAGAAGTATATATTGATAGTAAACGCGAATTTGATATATAAGAAATTAAGGACAAGAAATAAGTTTTGTAATACGGTCAATTATCATTCACGGAATTACGAAAAGGAGAATTATAAAAAAATGACCACCACCCACATCACCACCCTACGAACTGCCCTAGAAACCGCCTACATCAACGGCGCCACGGCCTCAAGCCTGGCCTACCGGCCGCAGTTCGTATCCAACAATCACAAAGAAGGAAAGAAAGTTCTCTCATCCGTCGAGGATGAGCTCTTGGCGTGTGATCAGTTTCAGATCAGTGTAGCATTTATCACGATGAGCGGAATCACGCCGCTTTTACAGACGTTAAAAGAATTGGAAAAGAAGAATATTCCGGGAGAGATTCTGACAACGAATTATCTGAATTTCAGTGAGCCAAGAGCACTGAAAAAGCTAAATGAGTTACAGAATATCACTTTGAAAATGTACGATGTAGAAGCAGCAAAAGAAGGCTTCCACACCAAGGGATACATTTTCAAAAAAGAAGAGATCTACCGGATTATTATCGGAAGCTCTAATATTACAAGTGCAGCGCTGACCTACAACCGGGAATGGAATACGAAGATCGTGTCAACAGAAGATGGTGAGATGGCACGGGAAATTGTACAGGAATTTGCTTCGCTGTGGAATTCGAAATACGCACTGGATTTTGACACATTTTATGAATCATATCGGGAAAAATATAAGATCATCAAGCATCAGCGTGATGTTGCGAAGCTGGATGATATTACATCGATTGAAAAGTATAAGTTAGAGCCTAATAGTATGCAGGTCGGCTTTATTAAGAACCTGCGGAAGATACAGGAAGCGGGCGAGAGAAAAGCACTTCTGATATCTGCAACAGGTACCGGTAAGACTTACGCCTCCGCATTCGCCATGCGAGAACTGGGATTCCAGAGAGTACTATTTCTGGTACATAGGAATCAGATCGCAAAGCAGGCGCAGAAGTCATTCCGCAAGGTATTTAGCGGACAAGTTTCGATGGGATTGGTGACAGGAAAATATCAGGAATATGACAAGGACTTTATCTTTGCAACCATTCAGACATTGAGCAAAGAGGAGAATTTGCACCGCTATGAGAAGAACGCATTTGATGCAATCGTAATCGACGAAGCCCACCACAGTGCCGCCAACAGCTACAAAAAAGTCCTGGACTATTTCGAACCAAAGCTGTGGCTTGGTATGACCGCAACGCCGGATAAACGAGACGACAATCTGGAAGGCAGGAACATTTACGAAATCTTCAATCATCAGATCGCATACGAGATCCGTCTGCAGGATGCAATGGAGGAGGATCTGTTGTGCCCGTTCCATTATTTTGGAATCACAGATCTGGATATTATTGCAGATGCGGGGAAATCATCCGAAGAAAAGGTGGAGAACTTCCGTTATCTGACATCCGAAGAGCGTGTGGAAAATGTCATGAAACAGGCGGAATATTTCGGATACAGTGGCGACCGCGTGAAGGGGTTGATTTTCTGTAGCCGGATTGATGAGGCGAAGGAATTGTCGAAGAAATTCAACGACAAGGGCTGGCGGACGCTGGTGCTGAGCGGTAGTGATTCGGAAGAAGCAAGAGCCGCAGCAATTGAACGGCTGGCGGGAGAAGAATCCGAAGATGCCCTGGACTACATCATTTCCGTAGACATATTTTCCGAGGGTGTGGACGTGCCGGAGATCAATCAGGTCATCATGCTTCGTCCGACAGAGTCGCCGATCGTGTTCATCCAGCAGCTTGGCCGGGGACTTCGAAAAGCCGAGAACAAAGAATATGTCGTTGTACTGGATTTCATCGGAAATTACCGGAATAACTTTATGATTCCGATTGCGCTGTCTGGAGACCGCAGTTATAACAAGGACAATATTCGCCGCTATGTCACGGAAGGCGGCAGAGTGATTCCGGGCGCGAGCACGATTCACTTTGACGAGATTTCCAGAAAGCGGATTTTCCAGGCAATTGATAATGCGAACTTCAGCGATATCAAATTAATCCGGGAGAATTATACGAATCTGAAGAATAAGCTGGGCCATATCCCGGCGCTTGCGGATTTTGATAAGTATGGGGAAATGGATGTGCTGCGGATCTTCGACAATAACAGCCTGGGTTCGTATTACAAATTCCTTGTGAAATACGAAAAGGAATATACCATCCGGCTGTTAGAAGACGAAGAAAAAGCAATCGAATTCATTTCCAAAAAGCTGGCGAGTGGCAAGCGGATTCATGAGCTGGAATTGTTGAAACGTACGTTGCAGTATCACCATGGAATCATTGGGCGTCTGCAGAAGCATTTATCCGAGAAGTATCATTGTGAGATGGACGAGCACTGCACGGAAAATGTGGTAAATATGATGACCAATGAATTTCCGACGAGCGCGGCAAAGAAGACTTATGCACAGTGTGTATTTCTGAAGAAGGAACAGGATGATTACGGCATTTCCGATTCTTATGAGAAAATGTTGCAGAATCCGGAATTCTGTGCGATTCTGGAGGAACTGGTGGACTTCGGAATCTCGAGATATAAGGTCAATTACAGTTACCATTATCAGGATACGAATCTGGTATTGTATCAGAAATATACATATGAGGATGCCTGCCGCCTGCTGAACTGGGAGAGAAATGAAGTGCCGCTGAACATCGGCGGTTACAAATATGATAAGAAGACCAGGACATTTCCGATATTCATTAACTACGATAAGCAGGACAATATCAGCGATACCACGAAATACGAAGATCATTTCGTAGCAGAGAACCGGCTGATCGCGATTTCCAAAAGCGGAAGAAGCATGGACTCGGAAGATGTGCAAAATTTCCTGAAAGCAACAGAACGTGGCATAGATGTGCAACTGTTTGTGAGAAAGAATAAGGATGATAAGATATCCAAGGAATTCTATTATCTGGGCCGTGTGATCGCGACCGGGAATGCGAAGCAGTTCGTGATGCCGAATACGGATAAGACGGCGGTGGAGATCGAATGGGAGCTGGAGACTCCGGTGAGAGAGGATATTTATCAGTATATTGTGAATGAATAGAGATTGTTACAGGAAGATTTTTGACGGGAGATAAATGGTAAGATGAAGACGATTAGAGTTGTGGCAGCAGTGATAAAGGCAGTAAAGGAAGACGGAAGAACGATGATATTCGCAACGCAGCGCGGATACGGTGAGTTCAAAGGCGGATGGGAATTCCCGGGCGGCAAGATCGAAGCCGGGGAGACGCCGCAGGAAGCGTTGAAGCGTGAGATCATGGAAGAACTGGATACGGAAGTTGCGGTTGGCGAGTGGATCGAGACGGTGGAGTATGATTATCCGGGATTTCATCTTTCGATGGATTGCTTCTGGTGTGAGATCGTGAAAGGGGATCTGGTGCTGAAGGAGCATGAGGCTGCCAGGTGGCTGACCAGGGAGGAGCTTACGGATGTGGAGTGGCTGCCGGCGGATGTGGCGGTTGCGGAGAAGATTGAAGGAGATATGACGCTTGTTGAGTGATCGCATTTTATAATTAACAGCCTATAGGTCTATTTATACCCCACCTAACCATATATATTTTACTTAGATCAGTCGAAATAACATACAATACGGAGGAAAACGACTATGAGTAAAAGGATACAGCAGAAAAGGAATCTTTGGAAATATCAATCATTATGATGCATCGGGGCGAAAAGTTGGAGAAAGCAGACCTGGAATCCTTGGAGGAATGAATCATTACGATGCTAATGGAAATAAGACGGGTTCCAGCCATCAGGGATTGCTCGGAGGAATGAATCACTACGATGCTAATGGAAATAAGACAGGCTCCAGCCATCAGGGAATCTTAGGTGGTGTGAATCATTATGATGAGAAGGGGAAGAAGACAGGACATAGTAATCATGGAATATTGGGCGGTTGGAATCATTATGATGATTAATTCATAACGGACAGAGCCAATAAGTGAATGAGGAAATGCATGGAAAAAGATAAGAGAAAGAAAGCTTTGCAGGTAGCATGTACGGTTTTTGTGTTTGTTTGCGTGATTTTTGCGATGTATAAGCTTACGAAATTGGATGACAAGAATGCGATACAAAGGCAAAAGCAGGAGGAGACGCAGGAAAAAGAGGATAAGATAAATGCAAAATGTGAAGCAATAGAATATATGGATGAATATACGGAGAATCTGCAAGAACAAATGAGAAAGGCTGGTATAGGAGATGAATATTACGGTGCGGCAGAGCCGCCAGTCCGGTGTGGCGAGAGCCACCTGTCCGGACTAACGGAGCCACCTCAGTTTGTTTATTTAGTTACTTTGCCATTGCTGGATCCAGTCCATATACTTCT
>NZ_CDRRQK010000029.1:0-31100 GCF_977044405.1 Dorea sp. | reverse complement strand
CCTTGGTATAAGGGCTGGGTAGCATTCGGAATGAGGCTTAGAAGTAGTTAGAGAGTCTGGATTCCCGTTAACAGAAAGCAAATCCACTGTTTGAGACGAACGTCGAGTTTGGGTTTGCTTTCTGTTGTTTTTAGGGAATTCAGGCTCTCTTACTACTTCTTGCCTCATGGAGTCGCGGACCAGTTCTTATACCAAGGCATACGCAAGGACCGGGAATCCAACCCAAAGTAATGTATTAAACAGCAATTTAAAAGTAAGATAAGAACTCCTGCGCAGCCTTAGAAACCGGCACCTTTTCATTATGCGCAATAACTAGTTCTCGTGATGGCAGCTTTTCTGTCGTCTCGACTTTAAAAAGAGAATCGGATGATTCCTGTGTCAGACAGAAGTCCGGAATAAATGCGATGCCAAGTCCGATACGTGCAAGATCGATCAGCAGATCGTTACTGCTAAGTTCAATCTCCGGAACCAGGTCAAGCTGATGCTGGAGAAAAAGATTGTGCAGATATTCGCTGGTTGTACTCTTGCGGTCGAGCATAAGAATCGGGTAGTCCAGTAATTCTTTGAACGAAAGTGTCTTTCCCTTCAATTCGCTAAATGCCTCATTTGCGATAAATACATCCTGGAAATCTTTGATCTTTTTCACATTTGGTACATTTCCAAGGTAGGCGTTTGGAGCATTGACAACGATCAGGTCTACCTGCCCGGTTTCCAGAAGTTCAACACAACGGATAGAGGTTGCGTTGGTTACTTTGATATGGGCGCCCGGAAAATCTCTGTGGAAACGTTCAAGATAAGGAACCAGGAAATAACGGCAGATCGTATCACTTGCACCGATGTGAAGCTGTCCGCCGCGGGCACCGACATCAAGAAGCTGGTTCTCGCCGCGCTTGATGAGGCTGATGGCCGGTTCAATATGGCGGAGAAGAATTTCACCTTCCGTTGTGAGTCGTACTTTTTTGGTGCTTCGGATGAATAATGTCTGGTCCAGTTTTTTCTCCAGAGCCTTAATCGACTGGCTGACAGCAGACTGTGAAATGAACAGCTGCTTGGAAGCTTCTGAAAAACTTAAAGTAGAAGCAACGTAATAAAATACTTTATATAACTCATAGTTAATATCCATGATAAGTCCTCCTAATGAATCTTAACTGTATTATAAGTGAAATGAAAGAAAATTACAACCTGAAAATTCCGTATGATGCGGACAGCAACAATAAGTGATATAATGAAGAAAATCGAAAGGTATTTATTTTCATAGTTTACATGATATAGAATTATTAATAAGAATAAAAGGATGGGAAAGACGCTGATAAAAAGCCCGTCTTTGACAGAACGGAGGAAAAACTTGAAAAAATTAAAGACAGCAGTGTCTGTTGGAGCAATGATGTGCGGGATTCTTGCGGCTTTGATCTTTAGTATATGGATCGCAGTATACGGAGACAGCAAGTATACATTTTATAAAAAAGAATATCAGAAATATGAAGTGACAAAAGATCTGGATATGACAATCGATCAGGTCATGTATGTAACAGATCATATGATGAGCTATCTGATCGGCAAAGAGGATAAATTATCAGTTATCACACAGATTGATGGAACAGATAAGGACTTCTTCAATGAAAGAGACCGGCTTCATATGGCAGATGTAAGGAATCTTTTCCTTGGAGGAATAAAAGTCGGGGTTGTGTGTATAATTGCAGCTGTAGTAATCCTTGGGATTATGAAAAGGAAAGAAGAAGACTGGAAACGGTTATTTTTAAAAAGTTATACGATGGCAATTGCAGCATGGATTTTTGTATGTGTGTTGCTTGGAATCGCATTCTATGTGGATTTTACAACATGCTTTACCATATTTCATAAAATCTTTTTTACAAATATTTTTTGGATGTTTGATCCGGCAACGGATTATATGATCCGGATGCTGCCGGAAGGTTTCTTTTCGGATATGGTCATACGGGTTGCGGAAGTATTTGGCATCGTGTTGATAGATGTATGGGTGATATTCTTTCTTATAAAAAATATGGCAGTAAAACACAGGTTAGATCATAAATGCGTACTGGATTCGGAATAGACTGCAGATGAGGATTCATTATAAAAGATTAATAAGCGCAGATTATAAAAGTGTTAAGATATATTAATTGTATTAAACAATGGTTGTTATGTTATACTAACAATAGAAAATGTGTAAAAATTCATTTATGGAGGATTACTTATGAGCAATGTAAAAAGAGTGTACGTGGAGAAAAAACCAGGTTTTGATGTTCAGGCAAAGGAGCTCCGTCACGAGATCCGTAGCTATCTCGGAATCAAAGATGTGGACAGCGTCCGGGTTCTGATCCGTTATGATGTGGAAAATGTATCAGATGAGACATTTGAAAAAGCATGTAATGGCATCTTTTCTGAACCACCGGTAGATACATTATATAAAGAAACATTTGATATAGAAGAAGGAAGTAAAGTATTCTCGGTAGAATTCCTTCCGGGACAGTTTGACCAGAGAGCAGATTCTGCAGTTCAGTGTATTCAGTTTATTAAAGAAGATGAACTGCCGGTGATCCGTACAGCAACTACTTACGTGATCCATGGTGAAAATGGTACATTGTCAGAAGAAGAATTCGAAGCAATCAAGAGCCACTGCATTAACCCGGTTGACTCAAGAGAAGCACAGGGCGAAAAACCGGAGACACTGGTTACAAAATTTGATGAGCCTGCAGATGTTAAGATTTTTGATGGATTTAAAGATATGGAAGAAAGTAAACTGAAAGAATTATACGATTCTCTCGGACTTGCTATGACATTCAAAGATTTCCAGCATATCCAGAATTATTTTAACGCAGAAGAAGACAGAGATCCATCTATGACAGAGATCCGTGTTCTGGATACATACTGGTCAGATCACTGCCGTCATACAACATTCTCAACAGAACTTACAGATGTGTCCTTCGGCGATGGTGATTATAGAGAGCCGATGGAAGAGACATACAAACAGTATATCAGCGACCACAGCGAGATTTTCAAAGGAAGAGAAGACAAATTCGTATGCCTGATGGATCTTGCGCTGATGGCTATGAGAAAATTAAAACGTGAAGGAAAATTACAGGATCAGGAAGAATCCGATGAAATTAATGCATGTAGTATTGTAGTTCCGATCAAAGTAGATGGTGTGGAAGAAGAGTGGCTTGTAAACTTTAAGAACGAAACACACAACCACCCGACAGAGATCGAACCATTTGGTGGAGCTGCTACCTGCCTTGGAGGAGCAATCCGTGACCCATTGTCAGGACGTACTTATGTATATCAGGCAATGCGTGTTACAGGTGCAGCAGATCCTACCGTATCTGTAAAAGACACCATGAAAGGAAAACTTCCACAGAAGAAACTGGTAAGAGAAGCTGCGCATGGATACAGCTCATATGGTAACCAGATTGGTCTGGCAACAGGAGCTGTAAAAGAAATCTATCATCCAAACTACGTTGCAAAACGTATGGAGATCGGAGCAGTGCTCGGAGCAGCACCAAGACGCGCTGTTATCAGAGAGACATCTGATCCGGGAGATATCATCATCCTTCTTGGCGGACGTACCGGACGTGACGGATGTGGTGGAGCAACAGGATCTTCCAAGGTTCATACAGAAGAGTCTATCGAGACATGTGGAGCAGAAGTACAGAAAGGTAATCCGCCGACAGAAAGAAAGATCCAGAGATTATTCAGAAGAGAAGAAGTCAGCAAGCTGATCAAGAAATGTAACGACTTTGGTGCAGGCGGAGTATCTGTAGCAATCGGAGAACTTGCAGACGGTCTTCAGATCGATCTTGATAAAGTACCGAAAAAATATGCCGGACTTGACGGAACAGAAATCGCTATTTCTGAATCCCAGGAACGTATGGCAGTTGTAGTAGATCCAAAAGATGTAGACGAGTTCATGGGATATGCAGCAGAAGAGAACCTGGAGGCAACAAAGGTTGCTGTTGTAACAGAAGATCCAAGACTGGTGCTTTCATGGAGAGGAAAAGAGATTGTTAATCTTTCCCGTGCATTCCTTGATACCAACGGAGCACATCAGGAGACGACAGTAGCAGTTGATATTCCAAATAGAAAAGACAGCATTCTTGTAAGAGAAGAAGTAACAGACGTAAGAGAAAAATGGCTGGATATGTTAAAAGACCTGAACGTATGCTCACAGAAAGGTCTGGTCGAGATGTTCGACGGATCCATCGGAGCTTCTTCTGTATTCATGCCACATGGTGGAAAATATCAGAAGACAGAGACACAGGCAATGGTTGCAAAACTTCCTGTCTTAACAGGCGACTGTGATACAGTTACTATGATGAGCTATGGATTTGATCCATACCTGTCAACATGGAGTCCATATCACGGAGCAATCTATGCAGTGACAGAATCTATCGCAAAGATTGTTGCAGCAGGTGGAGATTACAGCAAGATCCGCTTTACCTTCCAGGAATACTTCCGCCGTATGACAGAAGATCCACACAGATGGAGCCAGCCATTTGCAGCACTTCTTGGTGCTTATGATGCACAGCTTGGATACGGGCTTCCATCCATCGGTGGAAAAGACAGTATGTCAGGAACATTCGAAGATATCGACGTTCCTCCGACACTGGTATCATTTGCAGTTGATGTGGCAACAGAAAAAGATATTATTACACCGGAACTTAAAAAAGCAGGAAATAAGCTGGTATGGCTTCGTATTGAGACAAATGAGTATGACATCCCGGTATACGAAAAGGTTATGGATCAGTATGGTAAATTTACAAAAGATATCCATGATGGCAAGATCGTAGCTGCTTATGCGCTGGACAGACATGGTGTTGCAGCTGGTGTCAGCAAGATGGCATTCGGTAATGGCATGGGTGTTAAAATTGAGCATAATGTAGATGCAAGAGATCTGTTCGCACCAGCATTTGGAGATATCATCGCAGAAGTACCTGCTGATAAAGTATCAGAGCTTGGCATCACATATACTGTAATCGGTGAAGTGACAGACAGTAAAGCAATTGAATACAAAGACGTGAAGATTGCATTAGACGAGGCAGAAGCAGCATGGGAAGAAACACTGGAAAAGGTATTCCCTACAAACTCAGGAGCAGAAGGACAGGATGAAAAAGTAGAGACTGGCTTATACGACACATCCGACATCTACATCTGTAGCCACAAGATTGCACAGCCGACAGTATTCATCCCTGTAATGCCGGGAACAAACTGTGAATATGACAGTGCAAAAGCATTCGAAAGAGCAGGTGCAAAGGTAATCACAAAAGTATTCAGAAATATGAGTGCAACAGATATCGTTGATTCTGTGGAAACATTTGAAAAAGCAATTGAGCAGTCTCAGATCATTATGTTCCCAGGTGGATTCAGTGCTGGTGATGAGCCGGACGGATCTGCAAAATTCTTCGCAACTGCGTTCCAGAATGCAAAGATGAAAGAAGCAGTGGAAAAATTATTGAATGAGCGTGATGGACTGGCACTTGGTATCTGTAACGGCTTCCAGGCACTGATCAAACTCGGACTGGTACCAAACGGTGAGATTACAGGACAGAAACCGGATTCACCAACCCTTACATACAATACCATTGGCCGTCACATTTCCAAGATGGTCTATACAAAAGTTGTAACAAATAAATCTCCATGGCTTGCAGAAGCCAAACTTGGCGGTGTATATACCAACCCTGCATCTCACGGAGAAGGAAGATTTGTTGCAAGCAAAGAGTGGCTCGATAAATTATTTGCAAATGGACAGGTTGCAACACAGTATTGTGATCCGGAAGGAAATATCACGATGAATGAAGAGTGGAATGTCAACGGTTCTTACTGTGCAATCGAAGGTATTACAAGTCCGGACGGACGTGTGCTTGGTAAGATGGCTCACTCAGAAAGACGTAACAGAAGCGTAGCAATGAACATCTACGGAGAACAGGATCTGAAGATCTTTGAATCAGGAGTAAAATACTTCAAATAAAGTGTGCTTTTGAATCGTTATATGTTCGGAAGAATCTGCCAGGGACAAGTTCTCTGTGCAAATGCAATTTAGAGTGCGTTCTGTTTCATAAAAATGTATAAAAAATGCAAAAAACTACAAAACCCTTGCAAAATCTGCAAGGGTTTTGTAAAAAGTTGCAAAAAATACAAAAAACTGTAAAAAATATCTTGCCAGATCCACTGGTTTGCTTTACAATAGTAAAGGACAAAGGGGTCGGAGAAAAACCGGGAGATTTGTCTACCCGGTTTTTTGATTCCAGAGTATGTAGGAGAAGCTGCCGGCGGCACATTCTTTTGCATTCTTAAGTTGTCAAAAGCGTTAAAAAAGATGTATTTGAGGTGCATAAGCATCCGTAGGGAACTGCCGGTGGCAGACCCTTAAAGTAAAGCAAGGATACGAATAGTAGGAGGTAGAAAGCTATGTCATATGTTGATGAAGTACTGGAGAAGGTAGTTGCAAAGAACCCTGCAGAGCCAGAATTCCACCAGGCAGTAAAAGAAGTATTAGAGTCATTAAGAGTAGTAGTAGAGGCAAACGAGGAAAAATTCAGAAAAGACGCTCTGCTTGAAAGACTTGTTGAACCTGAAAGACAGATCAAATTCCGCGTTCCATGGGTAGATGATAAAGGACAGGTTCAGGTTAACACAGGATACCGTGTACAGTTTAACAGCGCAATCGGACCATACAAAGGAGGATTACGTCTTCATCCATCTGTAAACCTTGGTATCATCAAATTCCTTGGATTTGAGCAGATTTTCAAGAACTCACTGACAGGACTTCCAATCGGTGGAGGTAAAGGTGGTTCTGATTTCGATCCTAAGGGAAAATCAGACAGAGAAGTAATGGCATTCTGCCAGAGCTTTATGACAGAACTTTGCAAATATATCGGAGCTGACACAGATGTTCCTGCTGGTGACATCGGAACAGGTGCAAGAGAGATCGGTTACATGTTTGGTCAGTATAAGAGAATCAGAGGCCTGTATGAAGGTGTTCTGACAGGAAAAGGATTAAGCTACGGCGGATCTTTAGCAAGAACAGAAGCTACAGGATATGGTCTTCTTTACTTAACAGAGGAATTATTAAAGATTAACGGAAAAGACATCAAAGGAATGACAGTAGCAGTTTCCGGAGCTGGTAACGTTGCAATCTATGCAATCCAGAAAGCTCAGCAGCTTGGAGCAAAAGTTGTAACAGCAAGTGATTCTACAGGATGGGTATACGATCCAGACGGAATCGATGTTGCAGCATTAAAAGAAATCAAAGAAGTAAAACGTGCAAGACTGACAGAGTACAAGAACTACCGTCCAAATTCAGAATATCATGAAGGACGTGGTGTATGGTCTGTAAAAGTTGACCTTGCTCTTCCATGTGCTACACAGAATGAACTTCACCTTGAAGATGCAAAACAGTTAGTAGCGAACGGATGCGTAGCTGTATGCGAAGGTGCTAACATGCCTACTACATTAGAAGCAACACAGTATCTGCAGGAGAACGGTGTAATCTTTGCACCTGGTAAAGCTGCAAACGCTGGTGGTGTTGCTACATCTGCACTTGAAATGTCACAGAATAGCGAGAGACTTAGCTGGACATTCGAAGAAGTAGATGCAAAACTTAAGAACATCATGGTAAACATCTGCCACAACATGGACGATGCTGCAAAACGTTACGGAATGGAAGGTAACTATGTTGCCGGAGCTAACATTGCAGGATTTGAAAAAGTTGTAGATGCTATGACAGCTCAGGGAATCGTTTAAGATTTATAAAAAAGCCCCGCAAGCCTTGTGTGTTTGTGCGGGGCTTTTCTTTTTGGAAAAATATACTGATTGAATATACTTGCGTTATAACATAAAAATCTGACAAAAATAAAATATAGCGACAATTCTCTGATAAAATATTGACAATAATTAAAAAAAACAGATATAATATAAGCGAAAACACCAGTTTACAACTTTAAAAATGACAGATCTGTTAATAAATTGATTACTATTAGTTTAGTAATAAAAACTTTGAGAGTATAAGTTCACGGTTTCTGGTGATATGTTTTTAAATGTTATAAAAAGAAGCATGTGTAATTTTTAGTGGTAAAGTGGTGTTAAAAAATACTTGCATTTATAAACAATAGGGTTTATAAAGCGTACATTTATCAGAATTTTTGAAAGGAGGCCAACAATGAAAAAAACGACAAAAAAATTGTTGCATAAAGTAAGTGCATTTTTTATAATGCTGTCGTGTATCACTTTTTTGATGGGAGTCGATTCATATGCAGCAACGAGTAGCAAAAGCGTAACATTAAGCGGAGTAGCAAATAGTGTACCATTAACTGCAACTGTTAATTACAAGGTAAATAATAGTAATGGAAAATATAGTCTTTCTAGCATTACAAGTATTAAAGTTTCAAATTATTGTGGACTTCCATCAGTTGGTTCGACAAATACATCATTATGCACATTAAATACTTCAACGGGAAAATTAACTACAGCAAAAATTAGAGTAATTGTGTTTGATGTAGACTCAACAACATCATCTGATAATAATAAACAAACGAATCAAGTTACATTAAATAATGATGATGGAGAAAATGCATCTGTTTTGTCGAGAACATTATTAAATGAGATAGTAACTTTTAGGTAGCAATGCAAGTGTAATATTGATAGTATATTACTTGCCTTCAGAAGAAAGGAGAGAATCAATATGAATAATATTGTAAAAGGTTTACTGTCTTCGATTATTGGTTCGCCGCTTGGGGCAAAGCAATATTACAGAAAGCAGTTTGAAAAGAAAGAAATTGAAAAAGAAATAAATACATTAAAAAGTACGGTAGATGGTGCTGAGATTGATAAAGAGTTAATTTCTTCTATTGATCCTAAAGTAAACTATTATGTTTTAAAAGGGGAGAGTATGAGAACTATTCTGGGAGAGGTGCTGAAGACAGTACTTGAAAAAAATGCTGACAGTTATGATAAGATTGCTCCATATAAATTAAAACATAATTATGATAAATATTTCCTGTTTTCAAATGAGAAAAAGAAAACTGGCTTATATGAGATTCTATCATTTGAAAAAGAAGCAGATGCAATAAACATAGCGAAAAGCATGAATGAAAAGGTATATAAAGTAAGTCCTACAGGAAAGTTTAATCAAATATTTTTTTGATGCAGGGTCAATAAATAAAAGCCGGCTATCCAGAACTAAAATGCAGATTGGATGGCTGGCTTTTTCTGACATCTACGTAATTAAAACACTGTAAATTGGCGCTTTTTGAGGAATTATTGAAAAAGTTTCAAAAAAATGTAAAAAAGGTGTTGACTTTACTCTGAACCAATGATATACTTACGAAGTCGGTTCGAGAGAGACGACAAAAGATATGGGATCATAGCTCAGCTGGGAGAGCATCTGCCTTACAAGCAGAGGGTCATAGGTTCGAGCCCTATTGGTCCCATACATTTTCAAAATTTGATTGTGGCGGGATAGCTCAGTTGGCTAGAGCACACGGTTCATACCCGTGGTGTCGCTGGTTCAAATCCAGTTCCCGCTACTGATTATGGCGGGATAGCTCAGTTGGCTAGAGCACACGGTTCATACCCGTGGTGTCGCTGGTTCAAATCCAGTTCCCGCTATTTTTATTTTAAATATAAATGTTTACATAGTGAAAAATAATATGATACCCCTTAGGCAGGAGAGAAAAATCCCAAACTGCTTAAGGGGTATTTTGCATTCCAAGTTATAAAAACATCATGAAATCTTTCATGGTAAAGTATACAAGAAAAGTGAAATCGTCTATAATACATTACATATGATGTCAGTGAAGGTACAGAGCAATCTATGGCATCAGGTCAGGAACAAAATATCTTTTGATCCTAATCGATAACGTATGTTAAGAAACAGGAGGAAACATAATATGGTACCAAGAAGTAGTTTGCTGATCCGTATATTAGCGGGCGGCTATATCACATATCTGGGAGGAAAACTTCTGATCAGTTCGATTAAAGAACAGCCGGAGAATTACATATTGTATGTGGCAGCGGGAATCGTATTTATCATTATCGGTCTGATCTGGCTTGTGAGATCTGGAACCAAGCTTGTGAAGAAAGAATATGAAGACGACAGCGTGATGGGGCAGCTGAATAAAGATGAGGATGAAGACGGCCAGACAGAGACAGAGGAGGCAGCAGGAGAAGAAGCAACAGAAGAAGCTGCAGTAGAAGAAAAAGCTGCAGTATCAGAAGAAACCGATGAAATTAAAAAAGAAAATGAATAATAGATATATTGCCGGCGGGCGGAATATTCGGAAAACAAAGAAACAGGAGGAACACATATGCGTGTAGGTATGGGATATGATGTGCACAAATTAACCGAAGGACGGGATCTGATCCTGGGAGGAGTAAAAATCCCTTATGAAAAAGGTCTGCTTGGTCATTCTGATGCGGATGTACTGTTACATGCGATTATGGATGCACTGCTTGGAGCAGCGGCACTGGGAGATATCGGAAAACATTTCCCAGATACAGATCCTGCGTACAAAGGAGCATCCAGTATCAGGCTTTTAGAGCATGTAGGAAAGCTGATCGATGAAAAACTCTATGTAATTGGTAACATTGATGCCACGATCATTGCGCAGAGACCAAAGATGGCTCCACATATCGAACAGATGCGTGCCAATGTCGCAGAGGCACTTCACATTGATATTGATCAGGTGAATATCAAGGCAACGACAGAAGAAGGACTTGGATTTACAGGAACAGGAGAAGGAATTTCATCCCAGGCGATTGCAAGCCTGGATACCATTGCAAATTACAGCTACAGAGTCGGACCATCAGAAGGCGGATGCGCAGGATGTGGAGGCTGTATGAAAGCGTTTTCAAATGAAGAATAAAGGCGGAAAAATGGCTCAACCCCTGGAGTGTGTCTGAAAAAAGCTTTCTGCAAGCTCAGAGGCACTCTGAAAAGTGAATTAGGAGAGATACACAAAATGGAAATAAAAAAACTGGAAGCAGAAGAAAGACAGAACACAAGAGCATTATATGAAGAAGTGTTTTCTGAAGACAGTAAAAGCTTCGTAGATTACTATTATGAAGAAAAGGTAAAAGACAATCAGATCTACACAGTGGAAGAAGATGGCGGCATCAGGGCGATGCTTCATCTGAATCCATATGAACTTGTGGTAAATGGAAGTAAAAAAGAGGTGAACTATATCGTAGCCGTTGCAACGCAGGAAAGCTATCGTAAGCGTGGCTATATGGCGGCGCTTCTGAAACAGTCGCTGCACGATATGTACCTGGCAGGAGAGACATTTACTTTTTTGATGCCGGCATCGGAGAGTATCTATCTGCCATTTGATTTCCGGACGGTATGGGAGCAGGAAAGACCGTATTATGATCAGGAAGATGCTGTGGAAAACGGTATTGTAGTTACCGATGGAACGCAGGACGATGCAGAGGATATGGCATCTTATATGGGCAGAAAACTTGCAGAGACGAAGCAGGTATATGCATTCCGGGATGCGGCATATTATAAACGTCTTATAAAGGAATATGCAAGTGATGGTGGGAGACTTAAGGTTTACCGCAAAGACGGACAGATCGTAGATATAAAGATAGCTGCAGAGACAGAAGAAGTGGATGGTGGGAAACCAAAGATTATGATCCGTGTAATAGACGTAAGAAGAATGCTGATGTCACTGCGTTTAAAGACATTTATGGGAACGTGTTTTGAGGTTACAGATCCGTTGATAGAGGAAAATAACCGGTGCCTTATGATCACAGGAACCGAATTTTCCGGATTGATGTTGATGGATGGAAAGCCGGAAAACAGCGAAGGAATCATTCCGGTTGCAGTACTTGGAGAATTTGTATTTGGCAAAATAACGGCAGAAGAACTTATGGAGAGACCAGATGTTACGATGTCAGAGCGTATGAAAGAAGAGCTGGACAAGATTATTCCATTATCTGAAATCTATCTGAATGAAACGGTATAAGAAGAAAGGAGAGTTGTTATTGCTGGCACTAAACGGGAACAGTAGTGACAACTCTTTCGTTTTTCTTTAGATTTTACTGTAGCCTTCCTTAAGAATTTGCAGATAAGATTAAGACTATAAAAATGAAACAACGGGAAACGAGAAAGAGGAGAATTATGAATAAGACGGAGATGAATCACGTACTGATTGTAGAAGACGATAAGGAAATCAGGGAAGGTGTAGAGATATACCTGAAAAGCCAGGGATATGAAGTGTACCAGGCGGCAGACGGAGTGGAAGGTCTGGAAGTGATTGAAAAAGAAGAAATCCATCTGGCGATCGTAGATATCATGATGCCAAGAATGGATGGAATCTCAATGGTTGCAAAACTAAGAGAAAAATATGATTTTCCGGTGATCTTCCTGTCAGCAAAATCCGAAGAAGTGGATAAGATACTGGGACTGAATATCGGAGCAGATGATTATGTGACAAAGCCATTTACACCAATGGAACTTCTGGCAAGAGTGAATTCGCAGCTCAGACGTTACCGCAGGTTTATGAAAAAGCTTGGTGGCCAGGAGGAAAATGCAAGGATACATACAATCGGCGGACTAGAGATCAATGAAGACAATGTAGAAGTCAGCGTTGACGGCGAACCGGTGAAGGTGACACCGATCGAGTATAAGATATTACTGTTGCTGATGAAGAATCCGGGCAGGGTGTTTTCGGCGGATGAGATCTATGAACGTGTCTGGAATGAACGCGCGGTGAATACTGATACGATTATGGTTCATGTGCGGAACATCAGGGAAAAGATAGAAGTGAATCCAAAAGAACCAAAATATTTGAAGGTGGTGTGGGGCGTTGGATACAAAATCGAAAAACAGGCATAAACTTGGAATCATTCTGACGATTGCAGCGATCATTATTCCGACGCTTGTAATTCTTGGAAATTACAAGATGATCTATGACAAAGCCGTTAATGAAGCAAAAAAGACGTATAAAACTTCGCTTTCGGATCAGAACTTTCTTGGAAGTTTTCTGGAAACCAGTTATATTCTGTATAATCAGGAAATCTCAGAAAAAACAGGTGAACCAAAGATGTCAAAAGAGGATCTGGAAGAAGATGCAGAAGTCTGGATGGATGACTATGAGGCATTGTACCCGTATCTGGATTACCGGATTGAAGATGCTTCGGGAAAAGTGATAGGAAGAAGTACGGCGAATGCAGGAAAGGGTCTGACGGATGACAAATTTGAAAATTATGCATTTGGCATGGCAATTACATATGATGAACGCGGGAAAGCGGATGTCAAGATTATAAAGGGGGATGAAAAAGCAGCGCAGAGTATTGCACTCAGAGCTTTGATTGACAACTGGGATGATTCCATGATGGATGATACTTATGGAAGTGTTAAGACACCAAAGGAACGTACATATATCTATGGAATGACAAGGAAGAATATCGAGCAATATCTGAATCAATGGTACTGGTACGGTGACGAGGCACCGAATGATGCATGGTATATGATGCTGATCAGTATGGCAGTCGTATGTGTCTGTGCATGGATATTTGTACAGATAGAATCGCTGGGAATTGACAAGATGAAGATTTTCAGCCAGCCGGTGGAGATCGTTCTTGTGATTGTGGATATGATGCTGGTGGTTATGGATAACCGGCTGAACTGGATCGTTACACGGACAAAGGGGCTGGTGCAGTTTTACGACATTTTAATCTGGCTATGTGTATTTGCAATCACATACTGGGCGGCGGCTTCGATTGGACAGGTATTCCGGATGGGGCTTAAGAGATATGTAAAAGAACGGTCATTGATCGTTGCATCATGGAAATATATAAAACCGGCATTGTGCTATCTGAAAGATAAGATCAGAGCCGGACTTCGTAAAATATATCATGGACTGACCAATATTGATTTTACGGATAAATCCAGCAGGGCAATTTTAAGAATTGTTGTCATTAATTTTATTATACTGGCAGTTACAAGCCTTTGGGTATATGGTGTTATGGCAATGATTGTATATTCGGTTATTCTGTTCTTTGTGTTGAAAAAATATTTTGATGATCTGAAGAAAAAATATAACTATCTGCTGCAGGCTACCAATGAGTTTGCTAATGGGAACCTGGATGTAGAGATTGAAGAAAATCTAGGCGTGTTTGAACCATTTAAAGAAGAGATGGCGAAGATCCAGAAGGGCTTCAAAAAGGCAGTAGACGAAGAAGTAAAGAGCCAGCACATGAAGACAGAACTGATTACAAATGTATCGCACGACCTGAAGACACCTCTGACGGCGATCATTACATATGTGAATCTGTTGAAAATCGAAAAAGACCCGGAACGGCAGAAGGAATATATCGATGTACTTGACCGGAAGTCGCTGCGGCTGAAAGCATTGATTGAGGATCTGTTTGAGATCAGTAAGGCAAGCAGTAATACGGTAACGCTGAATATTGCGGATATTGATATTGTAAATCTGTTCAAACAGGTAAAATTAGAAATGGATGAGAAGATTCAGGAGGCGAATCTGGAATTCAAGATGGATATACCGGAAGAAAAAGTGATCGTGGCACTGGATGGACAGAAAACCTATCGTATCTTTGAGAATCTGATTGGAAATGCTGCAAAGTATTCGATGCCTCATACAAGGGTATATGTAAGAATTGCAGTAGAAGGCGATGAAGCAGTTGTGCAGATGAAGAATGTATCGGCAACGGAGCTTAATTTTAACCCGGAAGAGATTACGGAGCGGTTTGTAAGGGGTGATCTGTCGAGAAATACCGAAGGTTCGGGACTAGGACTTGCAATTGTAAAAAGCTTTACAGAGATTCAAAAAGGTAAGTTCTGGATCGAGACAGAGGCGGATCTGTTTAAAGCAGAGATTCGGTGGAAAATTGTTGACAAAAAAGAGGATATCGCATAATATATAATCTATATGAGAAAGACTTTGAACGGAAAGAGTAGCAAAGCATAACTGGTCGAAAGAGAGAGACTGTCACCGGCTGAAAGCAGTCTTGGACAAAGCGTTTTGTGAAGTGCGTCCGGGAGTTGATCTGGTGAAAAAGATGAAGCATGCATCATAGCCGGATACGGATTACACACGTTACGTGTATTAAGGGAAAGATGTATCAGAAGCATGATGGAAAATCACAGACAAAAATCATCATAGAAAAATCATAGATAAAAAGATCTGGATTAGACATATGCAATGGAAACGATACATTTTTTAAAAGAGTGGAACCGCGGATATACTTCGTCTCTTGCATATGCGAGAGACGAAGTTTTTTGTTACTATGCATTGTTAAGGAACTGCCAGGAGATATAAGAAAAGCGTATATAGAGAAAGCTTTCGGCAGTTCAGAGGTACATTTTTGTTCTACGGTGGAAACTTATAAAAAAGGAGAGATCATAGATGGGCATAATATCTTATGTCAACGAGGAAATTCAAGTAATCAGGGAAAGAGACCCGGCGATCAAATCGAATATGGAGGTGTTCCTGTATTCGAGTTTTAAAGCAATCCTGCATTACAGGATTGCACATAAGCTGTACCTGAAAAAGCATTACTTTCTGGCCCGCTGGGTATCTCAGAGAGCAGTAAGGAAAACCGGAATAGAGATTCATCCGGGGGCAACGATAGGAAAAGGATTATTTATTGACCATGGAAGCGGGGTTATTATAGGTGAGACCGCTGAACTGGGAGATAATATTACCCTGTATCAGGGTGTGACACTTGGAGGAACCGGAAAAGAACAGGGAAAAAGACATCCGACGTTAAAAGATAACGTCATGGTCAGTGCAGGTGCGAAAGTCCTGGGTTCATTTACAATCGGGGAAAATTCCAAGATTGGCGCGGGATCCGTAGTGTTAAAAGAAGTGCCGCCGAACTGTACCGTAGTCGGAGTGCCGGGCAGAATAGTCAAGATGAATGACGAGAAGATGCCAAGACTTGATATGGATCAGGTACATTTGCCAGACCCAATCTCAAATGATATCAGAGAACTGCAGGCAGATAACTTAAGAATGCACAGACAGATCCAGGAGATGGAAAAACGTATGCAGTGCCTGAAGAATAATCCGATACCAGAAGAAAAAGAGGAGGATATATTAGAAAATGAAGATTTTTAATACAATGACAAAGAAAAAAGAAGAATTCGTACCTTTGGAAGAAGGAAAGGTAAAGATGTATGTATGCGGACCAACCGTATATAACTTCATCCATATTGGAAATGCAAGACCGATGATCGTCTTTGATACAGTCAGAAGATACTTTGAATACAAAGGATATGATGTGAATTACGTATCGAACTTCACTGATGTAGACGATAAGATCATCAAAAAAGCCATCGAAGAAGGCGTGACAGCAGATGAGATTTCCAAACGTTACATTGCAGAATGCAAGAAAGATATGGATGGCATGAACATTAAGCCGGCCACAAAGAATCCACTTGCAACAGAAGAAATCTGCGGTATGGTAGACATGATCCAGACATTGATCGATAAAGGATACGCGTATGAAAAGAATGGTACCGTATATTACAGCACCAGAAAGTTCAAAGATTACGGAAAGCTTTCCCATAAGAACCTGGATGATCTGCGTTCCGGAGAGCGTTCTCTTCTGGTATCCGGAGAAGATGAAAAAGAAGATCCACTGGACTTTGTACTCTGGAAACCAAAGAAAGAGGGAGAACCTGCATGGGAATCACCATGGAGCGAGGGGCGTCCGGGATGGCACATCGAGTGTTCTGAGATGTCTAAAAAATACCTCGGAGAACAGATCGACATTCATGCCGGAGGAGAAGACCTTGTATTTCCACATCATGAAAATGAGATCGCACAGAGTGAAGCTGCCAATGGAAAAGAATTCGCAAAATACTGGATGCACAATGCATTCCTGAACATTGATAACCGTAAAATGAGTAAATCACTTGGAAACTTCCGTACAGTACGTGAGATCAGTGAACAGTATGACCTTCAGGTGCTTCGTTTCTTCATGCTGAGCGCACACTACAGAAGTCCGCTGAATTTCAGCGCAGATCTGATGGAAGCATCAAAGAATGGTCTGGAGCGTATCGTGAATGCAGCAGATAACCTGAAATTCCTTATGGGAAATGCAAAGGCAGAAGCAATCACAGAAGCTGAAACAGAAAATTTTGCCAAGACAGCAGAGTTTGTAGATGGATTTGAAAAAGCGATGGATGATGACTTTAATACAGCAGATGCAGTTGCAGCCATCTTCGACCTTGTAAAATTCACAAATACAACCGTGAACGAAGAAAGCTCAAAAGAATATCTTCAGAAATTATTCGATCTTCTCGTAAAACTTACAGGCGTTCTGGGACTGATCGTTGATAAGAAAGAAGACATTCTTGATGAAGAAATTGAAAAACTGATCGAAGAGCGTCAGGCAGCACGTAAAGCAAAAGACTTTGCAAGAGCAGATGCAATCCGTGATGAACTGTTAGAGAAAGGTATCATCTTAAAAGATACCAGAGAAGGAGTACAATGGAAAAGAGCGTAGAGTGGAAATTTGACACTTATATGCAGGAGATTTTCCAGATGAAAGAGGTGGATATCAAAGAATATTCACCTCTTACTTTGGCATATATCGGAGACTGCATTTATGATCTGATCATCAAGTCCTTGGTGATCAACGAGGGAAACCGTCAGGTACAAAAGCTTCATCAGAAGACAAGTTCGTATGTACAGGCATCTGCACAGTCAAAGATGATGCGCACGATGCAGGAACACCTGACAGAAGAAGAGCATGCAATCTATAAAAGAGGGCGTAATGCTAAAAGCGTATCACCGGCAAAAAACCAGTCGATCACGGACTACAGACGTGCAACCGGATTTGAAGCACTTCTTGGATACCTGTATCTGAAAAAAGAGTGGAAAAGAATGCTGGAACTGGTTAAAATAGGACTGGACAGTATCAAAGAACAATAAGGAGTGTCAATATGAGTCACGATAAGAAAGTAAATGAAAGTATTATAGAAGGAAGAAATGCAGTCATGGAAGCATTTCGTTCCGGAAAACCAGTAGATAAACTGTATGTATTAGATGGATGCCAGGACGGAGCTGTAAGATCCATCATCCGTGAGGCAAGAAAGCACGATACAATCTTGAACTTTGTGGAAAAAGACCGCCTGAACCAGTTATCAGAAACTGGAAAACACCAGGGCGTGATCGCAAGTGTGGCAGCATATGAGTATGCGGAAGTAGAAGATATGTTAAAACTTGCAGAAGAAAAAGGGGAAGATCCGTTCCTGATCATTCTGGATAACATTGAAGATCCTCATAACCTTGGGGCAATCATCCGTACGGCAAACCAGGTAGGAGCTCATGGTGTGATCATTCCAAAAAGAAGAGCAGTCGGACTTACCGCAACGGTTGCAAGAACTTCTGCAGGAGCACT
Source organism: Dorea sp. (assembly GCF_977044405.1). Classification (NCBI taxonomy): domain Bacteria; kingdom Bacillati; phylum Bacillota; class Clostridia; order Lachnospirales; family Lachnospiraceae; genus Dorea; species Dorea sp. The sequence continues at coordinate 12,713 of NZ_CDRRQK010000029.1, read as the reverse complement.
GAATTATACACCGGTTGCAAAAGTAACCAATCTGGTAAAGACGATGGAAGACTTAAAGAAAAATGGACTCTGGTTCGTATGTGCCGATATGGACGGAGATGTGATGTATGATGTGAACATGAAAGGGCCAATCGGTCTTGTGATTGGTAATGAAGGAGAAGGCGTAGGACGTCTTGTAAAAGATACCTGTGACTTTACAGCAAGAATCCCGATGAAGGGAGATATTGATTCCTTGAATGCTTCCGTGGCAGCAGGTGTACTTGCTTATGAGATTGTAAGACAGCGTATGCAGTAAATCCGCCACCATTGTGACAGACATCTTGCAGAAAACCTTTCTCGGGCACACTGCCGGGAACGGGCCAAGAAGGAGAAAAACATGACAGAATATAAACAGATGACAGACGAACAGCTGATCCGCAAACTCCGGGAAGGAGAGACCGGTATCATCGACTATCTGATGGAAAAATATAAGAATCTGGTCCGTAAAGAAGCCAATGCCATGTATCTGCTCGGCGGTGAAACAGATGATCTGATACAGGAAGGGATGATCGGTCTGTTTAAAGCTGTGCAGGATTATGACCTGGATCAGGAAGCATCGTTTTTCAGCTTCGCAAGACTCTGCGTGACGAGACAGTTATATTCTGCTATCGAAGCATCAAAAAGAAAAAAGCATAGCCCGTTAAACAGCTATATATCATTATATGAAAAAGAAGATGGCCAGGGCTCACTGATCGATACGATGGAGGCCGAACAGGAGACCAATCCGGAAGAACTGATGGTGAGCCAGGAAAGGGCCAGAAGAATAGAAGAAAATCTTGAGCAGGAACTGAGTGACCTTGAAAAACGGGTCCTCTACCTGCATCTTCTGGGAACCGATTATAAGAAAATCGCAGATCTTCTGGACCGCAGTCCGAAGACTGTAGATAATGCATTGCAGCGGATTAAGGGAAAGACGCAGAAGATTCTGGAAAAAGAGAATAAAAATATAAGATAAGAATTGCAAAATGCATAGCAATGGAGCGGTTCAGATATATCATAAGATGAAAAATAAGATGAAAATCTGAAATACCAGTTGACAACCGGTATACATTTATTGTAATATATCACTGTTGCATATCACTTATGCATGCTGCCTTGGCTCAGTCGGTAGAGCGTCGCCTTGGTAAGGCGGAGGTCGGCGGTTCGATTCCGCTAGGCAGCTTACAAAGAAAACCCCGTAAACCAGTGAAAAACTACGGATTTACGGGGTTTTTCCTATGTCAGGAATGATATGGAAATGTCTGATAATTCTTTTGCTGTATCAGGTTTTACCACTAAATCACTCTTGCGTTGTGGTAAAAATGGTGGTAAATGTGGTAAAAAATAGTGGTAAAATTTATGATGTTCTGTAGATTACCTGTCGTTATCGAAAATTTTAACGGATTCTGCTAATCTTTTTCGAATTATATGAATATAATGGTCGTAGGTTGTGCTAACTTTTTGATGTCCCATAAGTATGGATACGACTTTAATATCTGTTCCTTCTTCAAGAAGACGACTGCCAAAAGAATGCCTTAATGCATGTAATCCACATTTTTGAACAGAGCAGTTAGCGTTTTTGAGCATGATGTTTAGAGAGCGTCGAAGATTATCTCTATTTTTCATGCCAGGATTTTTCCGGCTTACAATACATACAAGATCATCGTCTGTGTGAGATGGATTAAGTTCTGAAAAATATTCAATAGCTTCTTGCGCTCTTGCACTTAGTGGTATGGAACGTCTGCCAGCAGGTGTTTTAGGGGGATCTTTAATTATATAGGTGTATCGGCAGCCATATATAACTTATCCATATCTTCCTTGTCTAAGAACGGAATTTCCTTTTTATGGGTTAATACGGCCCTCTCAGAGGGAGCTCGGAAATCTATTAGAACATCGGAAGAAAGGGGAATTTCATTTTGCTTAATACCATATTCTAATGCATGGCGTACAACACGAATTGTTTTTACGATTGTATCGCGGGCATATTTTTTCGTGTAAGTTAAATAGTCTACATATTCGCTGAGAATTTTTGGGGTAATTTGCGTTAATTGTAAGTTGCCAATAATACATTCCTTTGGAATAATGCGAGACAGAATGATTTCACGATAATCAGAGAGTGTTCTGGCCGATATATCCTTTGCAGCCAAATTTTGTTCGTTTGAGATAATAGGTGTATAGTTCATATAAGTACCTCCAAATTTTTTATTGTTTATCCTAAATATGGAAGATTTTGAAAAAGTTGTTTTTAAAACGTAGAAAAACAAATATGTGATAGGAAGATTAGTGTTTATAGAAGAAAAAAATGTATATTCTGTAGAGTTTTTTGTATGTACATGATGTTATTCTACTTATATAATTAGAAATGTTGTAGAAAGAAATAGGAGGTATCAAGATGGCCAAGAAAATTTTAATTACCGGAGGCGCTGGATATATCGGTAGCCACACAGCATTGGAACTTTTGAACGAAGGATATGAAGTTGTTGTATATGACAATCTTTGTAATTCATCAAAAGAATCTTTAAAGAGGGTAGAAGAACTTACCGGAAAACACATTACATTCTATGAAGGAGATGTAATGGATGAAGTTGCTTTAAAAGCAATGTTCGAAAAAGAAAGTGTAAATGCAGTTATTCACTGCGCAGCGCTCAAAGCAGTCGGAGAATCCGTACAGAAGCCATTAGAGTACTACCGTAATAATATAACAGGAACCCTGACACTTATGGATATTATGAAACAGACAGGTGTGAAAAATATCGTATTCAGCTCATCCGCAACCGTATATGGAAGCCCGGAAGAGATGCCAATCACAGAAGATTGCCCGAAAGGACAGTGCACGAATCCATATGGCTGGACTAAGTCCATGATGGAACAGATCATGACAGATCTACAGAAGGCAAATCCGGATATGAACGTGATCCTGCTTCGTTATTTTAACCCGGTAGGGGCTCACGAAAGCGGACGTATTGGAGAAGATCCAAAGGGAATCCCGAACAATCTGATGCCATACATTTCACAGGTAGCAGTCGGAAAACTGGAAAAACTGGGCGTGTTCGGTGACGACTACGACACACCGGACGGAACAGGAGTCCGTGACTACATTCACGTAGTAGACCTTGCGAAAGGGCATGTAAAAGCAATCAACTACATCTTCAGCAATCCGGGACTGGATGTAATTAACCTTGGAACAGGTGTAGGATATTCTGTACTTGATATGGTAAAAGCATTCGGGAAAGCATGCGGAAAAGAGATTCCATACGAGATCAAACCAAGAAGAGCCGGAGACATCGCAATGTGCTACGCAGATCCGGCAAAAGCAGCTAAAGTTCTTGGATGGAAAGCCGAAAAAGGACTGGATGAAATGTGCGCAGACACATGGAGATGGCAGTCGCAGAATCCAAATGGATATGAAGCATAGAGTATTAATAAGTCGGGAGTATTTAGTATATATATGAGGTGGCTCGTTTATGAGCCACCTCTTGATACTACATCAGTTTCGTGCACAGCTTCAAACCATGCTTTTTTAGCGTCGATAGCATTTTCTAATGCGGTTTCTAAAGTGTCTCCACAAGTTATACAACCAGGTAAATCAGGGTAAGAAACCACGAATCCGCCTTCATATTTATCTTCTACAATTTTCAGTGGATAAGATATTTTCATATAATCATATAGTTCTTTTATCATTTTTTGTCTCACTTTCCTTTTAAAAATTGTATTATTAATTATCTTCAATGCAAAATATATTTATTTTAACAAAATTATTGCGTTAAATATATAAGAAATCTTGAGTGTATTGTGGAGAAAAACTAAATTTGATTGATAATGGAAAGTACATACAAAAATGGACTGAATGTGTCATTAATAAGCAAGGACAGAATCAATTTTAGGCTTCTGTCCTTGCTTGTGGTTTATAAGACACTTGGGAGTATGGTATTTAAGATTGAGAGATTTCATCAATTAATTTTAATTCTTCTTCTGAAAATGGAGCACAGGAAGTGGCTTTGACATTATCCAGAATCTGCTGTGGCTTGGAGGCACCGATCAGAACACTTGTAACTTCTTTGTGCTGAAGAAGCCATCCAAGAGCCATGTCTGCAAGTTTTTCACCACGCTTTGCTGCCAGATTATTTAACTTACGAATCTGCTCCAGCCTATGACTATCAAGAGTGGTTTCTTTCAGGAATCTTCCGTCCGTACGGATACGGCTGTCGTCAGGAATTCCGTTCAAATAACGGTCGGAAAGTTGTCCCTGAGCGAGTGGACTGAAGGTAATCAGACCCTTCTGTAATCTGTCTGTCATATCTTTCAGACCGTTTTTTTCCACCGTCCGGTCAAAAATTGAGTAGCGATTTTGATTAATGATAAACGGACAATGCAGTTCTTTGAGAATCTCTGTAGCCTCATTTAATGTCTTTCCGTCATAATTGGAAAGTCCGACATAGAGAGCTTTTCCACTTTGTACCACACTTGCCAACGCACCCATTGTTTCTTCTAAAGGAGTATCAGGATCCATTCTGTGATGATAAAAGATATCTACATATTCCAGCCCCATCCGTTTCAGACTCTGATCTAGACTTGCAAGAAGATATTTCCTGCTGCCCCAGTTTCCATATGGGCCTTCCCACATATCATATCCGGCTTTGGTAGAAATAATTAGTTCGTCACGGTAAACGCCAAGATCTTCTTTCAGAATACGACCGAAATTCTTTTCAGCGCTGCCAGGTTCCGGCCCATAATTATTTGCCAGATCAAAATGTGTGATTCCGTTATCAAAAGCGGTAAAGCAAAGCTGCTTCATATTTTCAAAATTTGCTGTATCTCCAAAATTGTGCCACAGTCCGAGTGATATCTTAGGTAATAACAGGCCACTCTTCCCGCAACGATTATATTCCATTGCTGTATATCTTTCTTTTGAAGCCGTGTACATATTCATATCCTCCTAAGTTTTATATTAAATGTTGTAACAAATTATCTACTTACCTTTTCGGAAAGTCAAGAAGGTGTTTTTAATCAAATAGAAATTCATATTTTTTGAATAGGATTTCAAATGTTCATATATAAATCCAAATGTTACACTTTAATCATGCTAAAGAGCTGCGCAGAAAAATGTAAGAAGGAGTAAAGAGGAATGGAAAACAAAAGTAAAAGCAGTGTAGTATACCAGGGAAAGATTCCAGGAAGAGTAAAATACACATTTGCATTTGGGGCATTAGGTAAGGATTTAATATATGGGATGATCGCAACATTTTCAATGATTTACTTTACAGATATCATTAAAGTGGCACCGGCATTTATAGGAACGATGTTTTTCGTGGCAAAGATCTGGGATGCGTTTAATGACCTGTTTATGGGAATGATCGTAGATAATACAAGAAGCCGGTTTGGAAAGTTTGTTCCATGGCTTGTGATTGGAACGTTGATCAATGCGTTCGTATTCGTAATCGTATTCACAGATTTTCATCTGACAGGCGTGAAGCTTTGCATCTTTGCAACAGTTGTATATATCTTATGGGGAATGACTTATACTATCATGGATATTCCGTATTGGTCAGTAATCCCAAATTTAACTTCTGATCCACAGGAACGTGAAAAAGTGTCTGTATTACCAAGAATTTTTGCAAGTATCGGACAGTCACTGATTATCGCAGGATTCGGTGTACAGATTATCAAAGGACTTGGTGGTGATTACACAGGATATCACAGATTTGCATTGATCATAGCAGCAACATTTATTTTTACAATGGCTGTATGTGTCATCAATCTGCCAAAGATTCAGCATGATGTTGAGAAAAAGGACAAGATGAAATTCAAAGACATCTTTACTGTTATTAAAAAGAATGACCAGTTAAGATGGGCAGTATTACTGATTCTTTTGTATAATGTAGCGATTCAGGCAATCATGGGAGTGGCAACTTATTACTTTAGTTATGTATGTAATAACGCCGGAATGTTATCTGCATTCATGATCAGTGCATCCGTTGCGGAAGTAATCGGACTTCTGATCTTCCCGAAGGTAACAAAGGTATTATCCAGAAAGAAAGCATTCCTGATGGCATGTGTACTTCCTCCAATTGGTCTGATCCTTTTGCTTGTTGTTGGTATTGTATGTCCGAATAATATTGCATTGACAGCAATTGCAGGTGTGATTGTTAAGACAGGAACAGGTCTGGAACTTGGATGTGCGACTGTATTCCTTGCAGATGTTGTGGATTATGGGGAATATGTTCTTGGAGCGAGAAATGAAGGTGTTATATTCTCCTTACAGACATTGATTGTAAAACTGACGGCAGCATTTACTTCTTTGTCAATCGGATTTGTACTGGAACTTACAGGATATGTACCAAATGCAGTACAATCGCTGGCAACACAGAATTCTATCCGTGTACTGATGTGTGTTGTACCAACAATCGGAGTTCTTCTGGCATATATCGTATATAAGAGCAAATATAAATTGAGTGATGAGTTTATGAAAAAAGTGGTAGCCAAGATTAATGGTTCCGGAGAGGAAGCATAAAAAAGAAATACATAGAACCTGTCACCTGGCAGCTTCTATTGCATACTTTGGCATATAAACATGAGGCAAGTTGGATTTGAGATGAAAATCAACTTGCCTTGTTGCCGTATATTTAGCTGCATTATATAATTTAAGAAAGCAGATGCACGAATGAGGAAAATTAAAAAGATTTCAAAGATAAGTAGGAAATGAGGAAAAAGCGTGAGGATATTTAGTATTATTCTGGCAGATGATGAACAGCAGATTCTGTATGGCATGAAAAAAGGTATTGAATGGGAACGGCTTGGATTTAAGGTAGCCGGAGTTGCGCAGAACGGAAAAGAAGCATTGGAGCTGATGGAAGAGGTGCATCCGGATCTGGTGATTAGCGATATTAAGATGCCGTTCATGGATGGACTGGAACTAGCAAAACATATCCATGAGGACTATATGAATACGAAAGTAATCTTATTTTCCGGATGGGATGATTTTGAATATGCAAGACTTGCCATCAGTTATGGAGTATCGGAATATATCATGAAGCCGATCGACTATGAGGAGATGCAGAAACTTCTTATAAAGATGCATGAAGAATTAGATAAAGAATATAATGAGAAGATGAACAGGGTACGTCTGGAGAATGCTTATATGGAAAGCCTTCCGCTTTTACGGCAGCAATTTTTTAACCGTCTGGTAACAGAGCCGATGGAAGAAGAGGAGTTAAAAAGTCAGATTGAGAATCTGAAACTGGAGTTTAAAGATGAGGTATATTCGGTTGTTGCAGTGAAGACAGGCGGGGGAAAAGAAAAAGATGTATTAAGTGAGCTGGCAGTGAAGCAGACTCTGAAAGAAGCACTGGAAAAGATCGCACATGTCTATGAGTTCGGTATGAGCGATAATGAAGTATTTATTCTGGGAAGCAACAAAAGACATGATATCGGAAGAATTATAAGAACGATCAGCGAGGCAGAGGTTCTGATCGAACGTATCTTTCACAGCAGGATTTCATGCGGGATCAGTGTCAGCGGAAGAAGCCTTAAAGATATGCCGGTGCTGTATGGGCAGGCATTAGAAGCGCTGGATTATAATCTGGTGACAGTGGAAGAAAGCTATACATATTATAACGATATTATGCCGGTGCAGGACGAAAGAGAAGACTGGAATATAAAAGTGGAAAATATAGGGAAAAATATTACACACTGTACAGAAGAAGAGCTGAAGTTCCAGGTAGAAAATCTAATTGCATGGCTTCATAAAAGACAGTATTCGTTGAATGAATATCAGGTTCTGATTTTGGAGATTTCATTTTCATTTTCGAGATTCTATAAGAAATATCAGATTAGATCGGATATGGAATTTGCGGGAACGAAGAAAATGGCTGTGAAGATTCTTTCGTTGAGTACGGGGGAAGAGCTGGATCACTGGTTAATTAATTACTGTGAATTGATTCGTTCTCTGATCCAGAAAAAACAGATTGATAATAATGTGATCCTGGCGGAACATGCGCGCAAGATTGTAGAAGAAAAGTTTCAGGATCCGGATCTGAGCGTGGAGACCGTGTGCGGTGATCTGCATGTCAGTACATCGTATTTTTCGAAGATTTTCAAACAGGAAACTGGTGGGACATTTGTGAATTATCTGACCGGACGACGAATGGAAGAAGCAAAAAAACTGCTCTTGCAGACAGATTATAAGAGCCAGGTGATTGGAAATATGGTGGGATATCCGGAGCCGAATTATTTCAGCTATGTATTTAAGAAAAATTGTGGAATGTCTCCGGTAAAGTACAGAAAACAGGGAGGAGATGCGGATGAAAGATAAAAAAGTAAGTATCCGTATCGTGTTTCCTCTTGTGATGTCTGTTTCCATTGCGGTGTGTATCATAAGCTGCATGGTTTTATTTTCACATTATTTTTCCAGTTATTTTCAAAAAGATACCATTGAGAAGGTATCAAAGCAGAAAAAAACACTGGCACAGAATTTGGAAGCTGAAATTGAGGATATCAATGAACTGGTTAGTTCGATTTACTATCAGGATATCAGGACGTATGATACGGGAACTGAAATATTTCAAAAAGAAATGGAACAACGCATGGTGCAGGAAACAGAAGTTCTATATGGTGCTGCAATTTACGATGCGGATGGAAAGAGTCTGTGGCAATCAGAAAAATTACCGGATACGAATACGTCGGAGGTAAAGCAGGAAGACTGGTTTCAAAATACACAAAAAAATATTGAGACCATTCATTACGGGGAGAAGAAACTGGTACAACCGGAAAAGGCAAGATACGTTTATGAAATCAGCCGTTACATCGAATATGTTGAAAATGGTAATATGAAGTCCGGAGTATTGCTTCTGGAGTATTATACGGATTCTATGGATGAAGTATTGATGCATTATAAGAGTCAGAAATCAGCTTACTGCTATCTTCTGGATACAAACCGGCAATTATTATACCATCCGTTTGAAAAAGAGATTGTTTCAGGAATTTACAAAGAAAAGACTGTAAAAGAGGCAATGGCCTGTAAAAATTACAGAATAGAAGAGAAAGGTGGAGAAAAATGGCTGATTGCGTGCCAGCAGATCGGCTATACCGGATGGAATGTGGTACTTGTAAGTTCGATGTCCAGTCTGGATTTTGAAAGTTATAATCTGCACTATGTTGCGTGGTTTACTCTTCTTCTGGTTGGTGTGATATTAATTTTGCTGGATATTTTACTTTTCAGAACCTTTACAAATCCGGTTTACCGGCTGCTTCAGACCATGCAGGAGTTCGGAAAAGGGAACTATGAGATCAAGGCAAAAGAAGAAGGCATCGGTGAGCTGAAGAATCTCAGTGCACATTTTAACATCATGGCAGATAAACTGCAGGAACAGATGGAAGAGATCCGTAAGAATGAACGGGAGCGGCAGCAGATGGAGAAGAAGTTACTGCAGTCACAGATTAATCCACATTTCCTGTATAATACATTGGATTCCATCATCTGGATGATACGAAGTGAGGAATATGACGGAGCAGGAGAGATGGTGTCTTTGCTTGCCAAATTTTTCCGGGTTTCGTTAAGTCAAGGGAAGGAGATGATTCCGTTAGAAAAAGAACTGGAACATGCATCCAGTTATCTGGCAATCCAGAATATCCGCTTTAAGGATAAGTTTGAATTTCAGATAGAGGCAGATCCGGCGTTGTTAAAATATCTGTGTCCGAAATTGTCTATTCAGCCTTTACTTGAAAATGCTATATATCACGGTATGGAAGGAATGTATGAGGATGGAGAGATTACCATCCGGATCTATGATAAAGATGGAGATATCGGAATTGATGTGGCAGACAATGGTCTTGGAATGACACAGGAAACCATAGATCATATTATGCATAACAAAGTAATTTCGAGTAAACGTGGATCAGGGATTGGCGTACGGAATGTAAATGAACGAATCCAGCTGATCTATGGAAAAGCATATGGAGTAACCATCACAAGTGAACTGGATGAGGGAACAACTGCAACGATTACGATTCCAAAGATGGAGGAAAACGACGATGCAAAGTAGAAAAAAACATATAGTGCTGCTTCTGTTACTTCTTTTGATCGCAGTTGTATCTATGAAGATGATGGTAAACCAGAATCACACAGAGAAAAGGATAAGGATTACCGTGATCCTGCCGGAAGATGGTCAGAAAGATCTGCATGGTCTGTTAGACGGAATTCGTGACTGTGCTTACGATGAACATGTGAAATTAGATGTATGGTACAAAAGCAGTCTGACAGAAAAAACATTTGATAAGCTTCTGAAAGAAGAAACGGAGAATGGATCTAAGGGAGTACTGCTTGTATATCCGGAACTGTATCTGGAAAAAGAGAAAGGCAGTTATAAGAAAAACGATCTTCTTGCTGTGACAGATATGATGCAGAATGATTTTAAATATTATGCAACTATTGAAAAAAGCAGCAGGGAACAATATCGTCTGCCGGTGGAAGATGGAGTGCTGGAGCAGGTGCGAAATGGGGAAAAACCATTTATCTATGTAGAAAATACATACAGACTTGGTTATGAAAGCATGCAGATGTTAGAAAAGAAGGGGAAGACAAAAGAGATGAAAAATATTTGTCTAAAGCCAGTGAAATTAGATAAAGAAAGGATAGAAAGCGGTGAATATAATGCATTGCTTTCAAGGTGACAGTAAGATGAAAAGCAGTATAAAACATAAAATAGATAAATACAATCTTTTGCTGCTCATCTTGCTGCTCCTTCTGATCGGATTAGTAATTGCATGGAAAATGCCGCAAAAAGAAGATCAGTATATACATGTCGGTATTGCGGTATATGACCGGAATGATACATTTATGGAAAGCTATATCAGAGAACTGGAAGATAAGATTGGACAAAGTAAGATGCAGGGGAAGAAAGTATCTTATGATGTCTATGATGCAGAAGGAATCAGCAGCCGTCAGGAAAAGCAGTTGCAGGAGATGTATGCACAGGATTATGATGTGATGCTTGTGAATCTGGTGGAACCTGCATCTGCGGCAAGTGTACTGAATGACGCTAAAGATGCAGATATACCAGTCATTTTATTTAACAGGGAGATTGATGAAAAAGATCTGAAAATATCGAAAAATGTCTGGTATGTAGGAACAGATGCCAGAGCGGCCGGTGTGATGCAGGGAGAACTGTTAAAAGCTCTCTGGAAGAAACAAAGTAAAACACTCGACTGGAATGGCAATGGAATGCTGGATTATGTACTGGTAGAAGGAGAAGAGTCACATTTTGATGCAATCCGCAGAACAAGCGGATTCCTGGAGGCAGGGGTATCACTTCCGTTGAATCAGAAGGGAAATATTCTGGCTGAATGGAAGAGAGAGCTGGCGTATGAAAAGTTTGAGGCATTAGATGAAGTAACGATACAGAATGTTGAAGCGGTTATTTGCAATAATGATGATATGGCACTTGGGGTGTATGACTATTATAAGGAGAAAAAGCTGAAACTTCCGGTAATTATAGGGATTAATAACAGCGAAGAAATGCATCAGAAGATTCTGGCAGGTGAAATCTATGGAACGCTTGATAATAAGATGGAAGACCAGGTAGAAGAAATATGCCGGTTGATGCGGAAAATTCTAAAACAGGATACAGAAGCGCAACAGAAGGTGTGGTATAGTACACCGCAGGCGGTTGTAAAACAAAATGGTGAGTAAATAGCATCTATGTTTTCGAAGTATAACAGATAAAAACAACTTGATTGAAAAAACAAATGATTTTGTTCAAACAAGTTGTTTTATTTTATATAAAGAAGAAAAAGGTTGAAGATATACTAAAAACTATACTGGAAATATTTGATGAAAGGCGTTTCCGATTGTACAAAAATATGATCGACGAAAAAGATTTTGATGCTGAAAATGTAATTTGAAAAAGTACGAAAAAGTTTGAAAAACTTTGAAAATTAAATTGCGTAATAAGTTATACGGCTAATGCTAAGGGTGAAGTCTATGCAGTTATTAGTAAAGGACAGGAAGAAAAAGACGGGAATATGGTAACGGTCCAATATTGTCTATATGATAATGGAGAGAAGAAAGATACGGATGGCAATCCATGTGAAGAACTTGTGTTAGAAAAAGTATATCCGGACGGCAATTATGAAAAGGAACTGGTGGATTTCTATCTGGTAAATGCAGATACGATACAGGTGATGGATGAGCAAAAGGATACATGGTAAACAATGGAAGCAAGGAGTGATTTTGATGATTCTATTGCATTGGTAGTTGCTAGGAATAGTGAGGAGAAGATTGCAATATTTTGATTGAAATAGTAGATTATAATAAAAAGAAAACTGTTGTTTGTAATAATATAAAATGCTACAATTATAGATAAACAAAGGCGGGGCTGGAGGAGCAGTATGTATCTGAATAAAATAAATGTAAAGAATTTTAACAAAAGTTAGCAAGAATTCTCCTTCCTCTACAGGTGGGAGATGAATTGCAGAAAAAGAATACAGAACACTTGTTCTACATCGTGAAGTATGGTATACTATAATCAGTCGAAAGAATAGAAAGGACTGATTATATGGATAAGATGGATCGTAATGCACATTCAGTATATTTGATGTATTATCATCTGATCATGGTTGTAAAATACCGAAGAAAAGTAATAGATGATCCGATTTCGGAACGTGCAAAAGAAATCTGGGAACATATTGCACCTGATTAT
>NZ_CDRRQK010000028.1:12507-33980 GCF_977044405.1 Dorea sp. | reverse complement strand
TTACAACCATGATCAGATGATAATACATCAAATATACTGAATGTGCATTATGATCCATTTTATCCATATAATCAGTCCTTTCTATTCTTTCGACTGATTATAGTATACCCTACTTCACGATATAGAACAAGTGTTCTGTATTCTTTTTCTGCAATTCATCTCCCACCTGTAGAGGAAGGAGAATTCTTGCTAACTTTTGTTAAAAGTGATAAAATAGCAAAACAATCATGTTTACAATAAGCTTCCATTCCTTTGATAATAACCATCCCGGTACACCACTCTGATGTCCTCTTTGCTATACCAGAAGTCAGGGAAATAGCATTTGAGAAGTTGCAACCACTACACACAATATTCACACAAAATTCTCTTTACGTTTTCAATTTTTATAGGCTTTGCCAAGTGAGCATTCATTCCTGCTGCGAGACACTTTTCTTTATCTTCTCTGAATGCATTTGCTGTCATGGCAATAATCGGGATTGTTTCAGCATCTGGACGTTTCAGTGACCGGATTGTTTTTGTCGCAGTAAGCCCATCCATTACAGGCATCATGATATCCATCAGAATTGCGTCAAAATAACCTTCCGGTTTCTCCTGAAATATTCTGACCGCCTGCAGTCCATCTTCTGCAACTGTCAGATTTGCACCTTCATCAGACAACAGCGTTTCCGCAATTTCTGCATTCAGTTCATTGTCCTCTACCAGCAATAAGTTTAATCCGCTGATATCCATCTGTGCTGCTGTTTTCTTTACTGTCTCTGGTGCGGGAGCAAGTTTAAACGGAATCCTGATGATAAAGGTTGATCCAACGCCTTTTTCGCTTTTAACTTCAATAGTTCCACCCATTTTTTCAATCAGACCTTTTACAATCGCCATTCCCAGTCCAATTCCCTGCTGTGTACTTCTTGCATCCTCTCTTTCCTGCGAAAACGGATCAAATATATGCTCCTGGTATTCCCTGCTCATACCAATGCCAGTATCAGTAATGGTCCACTCATATGTCGTAATTCCGTCAACAGCTTCTGCATAATCTAACACCGTTGTTATCTTTCCGCCAATTCGGTTATACTTAATGCAATTTCCATAAATATTAAGAAAAATTTGTCTTAAATGCACCGGACTTCCATAAATAAAAGGATATCGAAGCTCTTCCTTTTTTGCACGGAACTGCATCTGGATTCCTCTGTCTTTTGCCCGCTGTTCTATGATAGTCAGAACATCCTGACTTAATTCATCAAAGTTGATGATTTCCTGCGTCAGAGGTACATTTCCATCTTCGATTTTGCTCATCTGAAGAATATCATTAATAAGTGACAATAGGTAATCTGCAGCTACCTGCATTTTTCTGAAATTTTCCAGGACCAATTCCCTGTCATCAAAATGCTTCTCAGCAATTTTCATCAATCCGATAATTCCATTCAGCGGGGTTCTCATATCGTGAGACATCCTGGAGAGAAAATCAGACTTGCTTTTATTTGCTTTCTTTTCACTTTCCAAGGCAATTGATTTGTGCATGAAGTCATTTTTATCCAGCATGAGATTCCAATGTTCAATGGTTCCGTCTTCCTTTATTACTTTCTGTCCACGGTCTTCGATGTATTTGTATGTACCGTCCTTACAGCGTATCCGGTAAATAGTAGCATAATGATCGGAATAAGTATATTGATTTAATGCATCTGCAAGTCCGACCTTCACGTCATCTGGATGAACAAGGCCGATAATATTACCGCCAGAAGCGTCCAACAGTTCCTTTGGTGTTGCGTAACCGAGCATATTTGCAAATTGTTCTGAAACATATTTGAAAGAGTATTCCGGATCATCATTACTGATTTTGACGCCGCCAGGGATGGATATGGTAAATAACTCCAGCTGACTTTGCAGTTTCTTTGTTAATTCCTCAATCATAGCCGTATGCTTTTTCTCTTCTTCCAGAAGCTTCGCATACTCTCTGTTTGATTTTTCCAGTGCCCGCTCTTTTTCCTCTAAGCGGTAATGTTCTGTACGGTCAAGAACATAATTAACTGCAATGACATCTCCGGTTTCCTCTTCCCTATACAGGGCCATGTGATCTTCTGCAAGCATGGGTTCAAAAGTAGCAGTCCTGGTCCAATATCGGAACGATATATGACGTTCGCCATTTGCAAAACGCTTTAAAAGTCGTTCTCTGTCAAACTCGTGCAGAAAATCTTTAAGACCTTCCTCAGGTATGGTCAATGCCCATGCATCCACCAGACTCTGTAAGCTTGAGTTTTCCGGTAAACCTAATTGTTCATTCAGATTATATTTTTTTCCATTAACTACCTGATACATCGAACCACGTACAATATTCTTTGTGAGATTGATCACGCAGTATCCATCGGCAATAGCAAATACCGACTCTTCCAAAAAACGATTATTAATAATGTCCTGACTCATACAACTTCTCCTCGTTAATCTTCTAGTAAGAATTATATCTTTATTTTTGTGTATCCGTCAATAAAAAAGAGTGTGGTAACTATTCAAATACTTAGTCACCCATTTCTCCACCGATTCCCAAAGTGTACTTTGCTCCCACATGATATCCTGCTTTTTTCGCATATTGCATTTCTCCCTTCTGAAGTTCTCTTTTCAGTTACATGACTATACCAGAAGTCGAGAAATAGCAATTCATCAGATGTACCGAAAATGCGTGGAGGAGATTGGGGATAATAGACAATAGGGGAAAGCCGGAGAAAAAGAAAAGCCATGGTTCGTGCCATGACCTTTCAAAAGAACATATTTATTGTTTTATTCAGCCGTAACGCCTGCTAAATTGACTACTACATTATAAGAACTCTTATCATCATTTACAATGCTATTTCGACAATCTGCATCCGTACCTTCCATCCATATATATACTTTCGTTGTCACACCACCAGCAGTAACCTTTTCTGCTATTTTTCCTGAATTCTGTACCGGAATATGATAACTGTCACCATTTTTCACAGCTGCCCAGTTCTTTCCATTTTGATCAGTATATGTGGTTCCATATACATATGGATAATGAACTGTTTGTGTGGTAGAACTGCTTTCAACACAACTCCATCCGGCAGTTGCATTTTCATCGTTACCAACATCTTCCTCTTTGGATTTTTCTACATATACATACTATTTTTTGTTTTTATTATCCTTTTCACATCAAACAGCACAGTAAATATTTTATTTTTTTGCTTTTCATCTCAATTACAACCGCAGCACATAACCCGTATTATAATACCTGCCGCCAGAAATGGTCCCAATGGAAATGTATCTTTTCTTCCTATCTTTCCGTTCATCAGCATTCCGGCACAGTATATTCCGCTTAACACAATTCCTGTTACCGCGGCCTGTATAATCTCATTTCCACCAATCATCAGACCAGAAACTGCCATCAGTTTTATATCTCCTCCACCGAATCCGCCTCCTAAGTACACGGCAAGTAGCCACATAGGGACCGCCACGGCAACGGCTCCTATAATCCGTTCCTGCCATGGCAGTCCCATTTTCAAATACATCTCGCACAGCGCCAGACACATGATTGCCAGGTGGAACCGGTTATCAATTTTCTGATATTTCCAGTCTTTCCCCGCAATCACGCACAAGAGGCTGATATATATGATTGTAAATCCATATTTTAATGTGTTCATATTTTCTTTTGGATTCAATTCCTGCACTGATTCCTCACATCTACTATATTATCATAGCATAAGTTATCGTTTTAATCTCTAGATTGTTGTAATTTTTAATAACACTTACTGCACGGTCCAAGTCCCTCTGCTTCTGCCTGTGCCCTGGTCTCCTGTCTTGCGTTGTTTGGGTTCATACGTCCGCAGTTATTAATTCTGTGATACTTGGAACCTGTTGCAGATACCCACACCTGTTCCGTTGACGCATCTCCTGCTATAGCAGTATTATTCGAATTTCCTGATACTGCTGAAGCTGTTGTACCTGCTGCCGTGCTACTTCCACTGCTCGTTCCTGCCGGCTGGGTTCCCTGGTCTTCTTCATCTCCCGGGGTGTAATCATTGCAGGCTTCTGCACTCCAGCTTATGTCTGTACCGTTGCTGGCTGCGACAATCGTTCCCTGCTTATCTGTACGGTACACCTGGATACCCATGCTTTGGAACTTATCCATGGTATCTTTATCCGGATGGCCGTATTTGTTATTTTTTCCGCAGCTGATGATGGCATATTCCGGTACGGTCTTCTGTAAGAAATCCCAAGAGGAGGCTGTCGCTGATCCGTGGTGTCCCGGCACCAGTACGTCACAGCTTAAGTCTATGCCGGATGCACACATGGCGGCTTCGCTTTCATGCTCTGCGTCTCCAGTGAATACAAAGCTGTTCTGACCATTGACAAGCTTGATCGCTACGGAGTTATTGTTGCTTCCCTTAGTCTCGATCTTAGACGGTGCCAGAATCTCGAACGAGCCGCTTCCAAAGGAAAATGTCTTTCCTACTTTTGGATGTTGCATTTTTAGTCCGTCTGATTTTACGGCTTTTACAAATGACTTATAAAGCTTGCTTGTATGTACGTAGTTACTTGATATGACGTGTTTTACATCAAATGCATTCAGACATCCGATCAGTCCCGCCATATGATCGGCATCGTAGTGGCTGCTGATCAGGTAGTCAATCTTTGTAACACCCTGATCTTTCAGATAGGCAACTACGAAGCTCGATGTCTTCTTATCTCCGCCATCATAGATCATCGTCTTTCCTTCTGACTGCACCAGAATAGAAAGTCCCTGTCCGACATCCAGGAAATGTACTTTCATCTCTCCTGCATTCGTCTGACTGGCGCCTGTGGTTCCTGCTGCCTGGACCGTCTGTACATTTAGTCCAGATCCAATCATTCCGATCACGAATAGAATCGGGATCAGGATGGACAGCAGTTTTTGTTTCCATCTTTTTTTCATGTGTCTTTTTCCCCTTTCATCTCCACGAGTGGACGAGGCCAAGTTTTCAACTTACGGAACATCTACTCGTGAACGGTAATTATTATACTCGTATTTTAAAAAAAGGGAATACTTTTCTCATTGATTAATTTATATTTTTTGTTTATAATAATATCAAAATGGTTGTGACATATCTAAAGTATATCAGATATGTATATCTAAAATATCAGAAAGGATTTTTAGCTTCTCTTGCATACTTTAGCATCAAAAAAGAGCAATGCAATTTTCTTAAATCACATTACCCTCCTATTTATCCAAGCTGGAAATCGGACTTGAACCGACGACCCCTTCATTACGAGTGAAGTGCTCTACCAACTGAGCTATTCCAGCATTTGCGACTTTGACAGCCACAAATATTATTATACCGTATTTTTACATATTTGCAAGTGTTTTTTTAGCAGTTTTTCCAAACACCTGATATCCGTCCAGCCATATCAATTGTCGCCTTCAGATTCTTTCAAATGTATGCATATAAAACTTATGCATTCTCCGACATATGCACCGTCATCTGTGGATACGGAATTTCGATCTCATTTTCATCTAATGCAAGCTTGATTTCCTCCAGCATTCTCCATCTGGTATCCCAGTATTCTTCGTTTTTGACCCATGCACGTATGCCAAGTACAACTGCGCTGTCCGCGAGATCGTCAACGAATACGAGAATCTGTTCGTTTTTGATGATGCTTGCATCCTTCACCAGTACATTTTCGATGACGGATTTTACCTTTTTGATGTCTGCGTCATAAGAAATGCCGACACGCAGATCCAGTTGTCGTTCATCTTTTGCAGATGCATTGGTAATGCTATTGTTGGTCAGCATACCGTTTGGGATTACGATGGTCTTATTATCGATTGTTGTAAGTTTGGTGTAAAAGATCTGGATTTCCTTTACTGTTCCTTCTTTTCCATTGGTGTCTTCAATGATGTAATCTCCGACCGCAAATGGTTTCAGCAGCAGAATCAGGACACCGCCTGCAAAGTTCGAAAGACTTCCCTGTAAAGCAAGACCGATAGCTACACCACTCGATGCAACCAATGCTGCCACTGAAGTCGTATCAAATCCCAGACCTGAGATCAATGTGAAGATCAAAAGCGCATATAGACCGTATTTCAGCAGTGAATCTACGAACTGTTCCACGCCTTTATCTGCACCGGAACGCTCGAAGGATCTTCTTACAATCTTTCTGATCCATTTGATCACCAGACGGCCGACAAAAAATACAATCAGCGCCATAATTACCTGCAGTCCAAATGAAATCAATGATGGAATGCTGTCCTGCACGTATTGCGTCAGACGACTGACTTTATCCACGGCTTCCTGTGTTGCCTCTGTTACTTCCTGCGTTGTATCCGCAATTGTTGTATCTGTCATATGATATTTCCCCTTGTTTCATTCTGAATCACTACCCCTTCTATTTCAACCGGCTGAAGACATATATACCGCAAAGCAGGGTATATAGATTGCCAAAATGGTTTTTTAGACACATTTTAGGAGCACATGATTTTATTTTTGTAATTTTACTTTTCTTTCAGTGCAAGAAATGCACTTAAATTTCCCCTCTTATTTCCCGTCGTCCGGTGTGAGAACAGAATCTCCGGATTGCAGTGTGTACATACATTCGTCACTGCGATATGCTCCGGAACAATCCCGGCCTCCAGAAAGATCAGCTCATTCGCCTTCCAGAGGTTCAGCTGATACTTGCCGTTTTCCTTTTTATAAAAAAGTTCCGGCCAATATGTCTTATCAAAACTTTTCCGGAATTCTTCGATCACATCTTCGCTGACTTCATAGCAGTCCTGGCAGATGGATGGTCCGATAGCCGCATAGATATCTGCCGGATCAGAGCCATATGTCTCCTGCATCTTCTCAACGGTTACTTTTCCCATCTTTCTGACAGTTCCTCTCCATCCGGAATGGGACAGCCCGATGACTTTTTTCACCGGATCTACAAAATATAACGGGACACAGTCCGCATAGAATGTCACCAGGCAGATTCCCGGTACATTGGTAATCATACCGTCCGTCTCCATGAATCTTTTTCCTTTATCTTCTGCACGGACAACTGCTACATTCGTGGTATGTGTCTGATTCGTGTATGTAAAGT
Organism: Dorea sp.; assembly: GCF_977044405.1. NCBI lineage: Bacteria > Bacillati > Bacillota > Clostridia > Lachnospirales > Lachnospiraceae > Dorea > Dorea sp. The sequence goes on along the minus strand of NZ_CDRRQK010000028.1, from coordinate 26,924 downwards.
CTTCCGGCTTTACTCCGATCGCACGGGCAATCCGCCGTTCGTTCTCTTTTACATCTTCCGGATCATCGCCTCTGGTTGTGCTGATATTCATGGTCGCCCAACAGCCTTTGCTGACTCCGCCAAGTTTTGTGGAGAATCCATGATTGACAATTCCGGTCTTTTCTAACATCGGATAGCTTAAGAATGGTACTCCCACCACTTCTTTTTCTTCAAATATGTATTTCTGATTTTTATAATGTAAGCCCAGACTCATGTTCCCGCCTTTTATCCTTTCCTGTGTATGATACATTTTCACAATCCCGCAGTATTATTCTCTTATATTTTAAAGCACATCTAAAAAACAATTCTGTATTCGTGTTGCAGAATTCGCCTCATTTCACATCTAATATAAATATCCACATTTTTTGACACTCATATTATTCTATATAATCAAACGCATTCTCATAATGTATGATTTCCAGTCCGCTCATATCTGAGGATTCTTTTAACAGTTCCACTTCAGGAATACCCTCACAGCTTATCACATCAAACCTGCATGGCCGGTCTTCCATATGATGCGTCATAATATAATACAATGCACTTTTTGAAATCACCCTCTGTTTTGCATAATCGACCGCCTCCGACGGATGTCCTTTCCGGTCAGATCCACGGTACTTTACCTCACAGAACACCAGATACTCCCCATCTTCAGCAATAATATCAATCTCGCCACACTTACAGCGATAATTATATTCCAGAATCCGGCAGCCTTTCTCCTCCAGAAAGGCGCCGGCTATCTTTTCATAACGAGTTCCTGTTTCCCGGTTATTTTTCTTCTTATACATATTTCTTTATAAACGTCATCCTGTGTATCGGTGATGGTCCCAATTCTTTCAGTCCTTCGATATGCTTCTTCGTTCCATATCCTTTATTACTTGCAAAGTCATACCCCGGAAGCACGCTGTCATACTCTACCATCAGGCGGTCCCTGGTTACTTTGGCTATGATACTTGCCGCTGCGATAGACACGCTTTTAGCATCTCCCTTGATGATTGGTACCTGTGCGATATCCACTTCCGGTATCGTCACCGCGTCATTCAGCAAAAGATCCGGTGTAACACCAAGATTCTGGATTGCCATACGCATTGCTTCATATGTTGCCTGCAGGATATTGATCTCATCAATCCTTGCCGGACTTACGATACCAATTCCGGTTGCAACTGCACGCTCCATGATCTCATCATATAACACTTCACGTTTCTTCTCTGATAACTTCTTCGAATCATTCAGATACAGGATCGGATCGTCTTTTGGAAGGATTACGGCTCCCGCCACAACCGGACCTGCGAATGGTCCACGTCCGACTTCATCGATTCCGCAGATGTACTGGCAGTCGCTATACTGCTTCTCGTACACACTCATCTCCGCTGTGCGTTCCAGTTCTTTCTGAAGCTTTTCTTCTTGTTTTCTCTTTTTCTCTTCTTCTCGTTTATTCATGCCGAATTACTCCCACATTGTTAAATGGATAGATCCGTACCCATGCTCTTCCCATCAGGTCACTCTTTTTTAAGACACCGACACTTGGATCACGGCTGTCCATACTGTGATTGCGGTTATCTCCCATTACAAAATATTCATCTTCTCCTAGCGTTACCGGATCTTCTGCCGTCTGCGGATCTTCGATCAGTTCATTTCCATAAATGTCACTTGTAAGCTGTTCACCATCTATGTATACATAACCATCTTTGATCTGCAGGGTCTCTCCCGGCATGCCAATGATACGCTTGATATAATAGGTGTTTTCTTCATATTTATATGGAAATACGATGATATCATATCGCTTCGGATCCCGGAACCGGTAAGATAATTTATCCACGATCAGATTGTCTCCGTTATGTAATGTCGTTTCCATCGACGAACCACTGACCCTTGTCCGCTGCCCTACAAATGTAATGATCAGATATGTAAGCCCGATAATAATCAGTATATAAAGAATCCAGCCGCCAAGTTCTCTTAGTATGCTGGATTCTCTTTCTTCTCCGGAATCATAGGAATCGTATCTTTCGTCATCTCTGTTTGAACGTCTTGCCATTTTTCCGTATGATCCTTCCTAAAACTGTTCTGGATATTCCAGTGTCAGGCGTCCCAGACGTCCGTTACGGAAATCGTCCATCAAAAGTTGTGATGCTTTTTCCGTATCCAGTTCGTTTCCACGCACAAGACAGTGTCTGCTCTGTGCGATCTTTGCGATCATTCCATACGGATCTGCATCTTCTTCTACGTTATACTTGTTCTCCAGTACTCCCGGATAGTTCTCATTCATGAATTTTACAAGTTCTGCTGTCAGTTCCTCGGTCTGGATGATCTCGTCTTTGATCGAACCGATGAATGCCAGTTTCAGACCGACTGCCTGGTCTTCGAATTTTGGCCACAGGATTCCCGGTGTGTCCAGAAGTTCTACGTTCTTATTCAGTCTGATCCATTGTTTTCCTTTTGTAACGCCTGGTTTGTTACCCGTCTTCGCACAGGCTTTTCCTGCCAGCGCATTGATGAATGTCGACTTTCCTACATTCGGGATGCCGACGACCATCGCACGCACCGGACGATTTAAGATGCCTCTTTTTCTGTCTCTTTCAATCTTTTCTTTACATGCTTCCTGGATCACGTTGTTAATCGACTTGATTCCACCGCCTTTTTTGGAATTGACTTTTACAACAGAAAATCCTTTTTCGCGGAAATATTCTGACCATGCGTCGTTCCATTTATCTTCTGCAAGGTCTGATTTGTTCAGCAGGATCAGTCTTGCTTTGTTCTTGCCAAGTTCGTCGATGTCCGGGTTTCTGCTGCTTACCGGAACTCTTGCGTCTACCAGTTCGATCACAAGATCGATCAATTTGATATTTTCCTGCATCATGCGCTTTGCTTTTGTCATGTGCCCTGGATACCACTGAAAATGCATATATTTTTCTCCTTTATTTTATAAATCCAAAGTCTTCTCTCGGGGACGATACAAACCATGCCTTCCCATAGATATAAGAACGTTTTACCTTTCCTATATCTGCATTTCTGCTGTCCTCGCTGTTCTTACGGTTGTCTCCCAGTACAAAATATTCGTCTCCGCCAAGTTTTACCTTTTCTGCGGCGATTCCGGCAGAGTCAATCTCTGTCGTCTCATAATCTTCTTCTAACTTTTCGCCATTGATGAAGATTTTATTTTCAATCATCTGCACGGTCTCTCCCGGAAGTCCTACAATACGCTTCGTATAGTAATGTGCATTCTCATTCCCCTTTGGCTTAAATACGATAATATCTCCCCTTTTTGGTGACGATGCATTATATACGATTCTGTTCACCAATACCATGTCCGCATTATTCAGCACCGGATTCATAGAATTTCCTATTGTGCTTACGCGCTGTCCAAAATAATATACAGCGACAAATGCCAGCAGACAGGTGACTGCGATTTTAAACGCCCAGATCAGTCCTGCAATTACCGAATCAAAACTCATACGGATCTTTTGCTTCTGTGTTGGCAGCATTCCGATCTCGCGCATCTTTGCTTTTACTTTTTTCTTCCGGTACCTGGCTTTTCTGGAGCGTCTTCGTTTTTCAAAATCCAGATCTCTTCTGCGTCTCATATAATCCCCTTATCTTTAGGACCTGTCATTGACAGATCCTTACGAATATATGGTAATATCACAAAAAGGACAATTACTTTATGTAGTTGTCCTTTTCACATTCAATTTCCTGATTATTTTACTAATTCTTTAACTTTAGCTTTCTTACCAACGCGGTCTCTTAAGTAGTTCAGTTTAGCTCTTCTTACTTTACCTCTTCTTACTACTTCAATCTTTTCAACGTTTGGTGAGTGTACTGGCCAAGTCTTTTCAACACCGATACCGTTAGAGAATTTTCTAACTGTAAATGTTTCTCTTGCTCCGCCACCCTGTCTCTTCAGGACTGTTCCTTCGAAAATCTGTACTCTTTCACGGTTTCCTTCTTTGATCTTTCCGTAAACTTTAACAGTATCTCCAACGTGGAATTCTGGTGCTACTTCTTTTAACTGAGCAGCTTCAATGTTCTTAATAATATCGTTCATTATGTGTGACCTCCTTGTTTACTTGGATGTTCTTAATACGCTTCGTACCAGAGGACCATCTATTTTCTTCACAACATGCTACATTCTATCATATCCCTGACCAAATTACAAGGATTTTTTCGTTTTTCTGATTAATTCTGCCATAGAATTTTACTGCTGTTCAGACAGTGATTTAACTAATTCCAATTCTTTTTTGGTAAGTTCGGCTTTTTCAAGCAGATCCGGACGGTTCTTAGCTGTACGGATCACTGACTGCTCTCTTCTCCACTTTTCAATATTGGCATGATGTCCGGACATCAGTACCTCCGGTACCTTCTTATCATGCCAGACTTCCGGTCTTGAATACTGCGGATATTCCAGCAGGTTATCCTGAAAGCTTTCGAATTCTGCAGATACATCATTATGAAGCACACCCGGCACCAGTCTTGAGATACAGTCGATCATGATCATCGCCGGAAGTTCCCCGCCGGTCAGGACATAGTCCCCGATGGATACATAATCTGTAACGATTTCTTCCAGGACACGTTCGTCGATTCCTTCATAATGTCCGCACAAGAAGACCAGATCCTCTTCTTGTGCAAATTCTTCTGCCATTGTCTGGTTAAATGTCTGTCCCTGCGGAGAGAGATAGATCACTCTTGCTCTCTTTTTCTGCTTTATCTTCTCCGTTAACGCCTCATAACACTGATACACCGGTTCTGCCTGCATCAGCATCCCGGCACCGCCGCCATACGGGTAATCATCTACACTGTGGTGCTTGTTAAATGCATAATCACGGATATTCAACGCCTCTATCGACAGAAGTCCATTCTTCACCGCACGTCCGATGATGCTGGTATTTAACCCGTCCATCACCATCTCCGGAAATAAAGTCATAATATAAAAATTCATATAACCCAAGCCTCCTAGATCAGTCCATCCATCAGATGAATCGTCATCTTACGGTTTTCTACGTCTACCTCCAGAATGCATTCTTTGATAGCCGGAACCAGTACTTCACCGTGTTCCTCCGTATCGATTACATAGACATCATTTGCTCCGGTCTCCATAACATCTTTCAGGGTTCCGAATACCTCCCCGTCTTCTGTCTCTACCTGGATTCCGATCATATCAGCAATAAAGTATTCATCCTCTTTCAGTTCCACGGCGTCTTTACGCTCTACCAGCAGCGGACATCTTTTGTATCTTTCAATGTCATTGATGTTGTCGATTCCTTTGAACTTCAGGATTACAAACTGTTTGAAGAATTTTACACCCTGGATTTCCAGTGGTTTCATCTCTCTTCCGGTATCCAAAAGTACATGCTTCAATTTTTTAAATCTGGCTGCATCGTCTGTTGTCGGGAATACTTTTACTTCCCCACGCACGCCATGTGTAGAGGTGATTACACCTACTTGTAATAATTCTTCCATATATCTATACTCCTTATATTCTGGTATCTATAGAAGATAAAAGGGACAGACCACACAAACGGGCCTGTCCCCGGACAAAATGGGTCATCCCCATCCATATACTTAGTCCATGATATCAACGATAACTTTCTTATCTTCTTTTGCTGCAGCGGCTTTCACAACTGAGCGGATTGCCTTTGCAATGCGTCCCTGTTTTCCGATTACTTTACCCATATCGGCTTCTGCAACCTTAACTTCCAGGACTGTTGTTTTCTTTTCTTCGCGTTCATTTACTACAACGCTTTCCGGATCGTCGACTAATGCTTTCGCAATTACTTCAACTAATTCCTTCATAATTGCACACCTCCAGTGGCATAATTATTTTTCGATGCCAGCTGCTTTTAAGATCTTTGCAACAGCTTCTGTAGGCTGAGCACCATTTGCAAGCCATTTTTTAGCTGCTTCTTCGTCAACTTTGATTGCGCTTGGATCGCAGTTAGGATCGTATGTTCCGATCTCGTCGATGAATTTACCATCTCTTGGTGATCTAGAATCTGCTACGATGATTCTATAGAAAGGAGCCTTCTTCTGTCCCATTCTTCTTAATCTCATTTTTACTGCCATGTTAAATTACCTCCATAAATTGTAATATTTTCATTATTTGTTTTTGTATCTATATAACGCGGAATTCGCGGTATATCATAATTCTTTGTGCTGTCTTTTGGATGTCGTCTTTATGCATCCCTTACCAGCTAAAATGGAAATCCGAATTTTTTCTTCTTTCCTGCTTTGCCAAATTGCTTCATTAGCTTTTTCATCTCATTGAACTGTTTTACCATACGGTTCACTTCACTGATGTCCACTCCTGCACCTTTGGCAATACGATGCTTTCTGGATGGGCTAAGGATATCCGGATCTGATCTTTCTGCCGGTGTCATAGAATGAATCATTGCTTCCATTCTTGCCATCTTCTTTTCCGCCTCAGCAGTCTGTTCATCATCGATTCCCTTCATCTTGCCGCCCATGGCTCCGCCGATACCCGGCAGCATGCTCATGACATTTCCAAGACCACCCATGTTCTTCATCTGTTTGATACTTTCCAGATAATCGTCAAAGTCAAACTGATTCTTCTTAAGTTTCTGGGTCATCTCCCTGGCTTTTTCTTCATCAATCTCTGCTTCTGCTTTTTCAATCAATGAAAGGACATCACCCATTCCAAGGATTCTGGATGCCATACGGTCTGGATAAAACTGTTCCAGATCTGAAAGCTTTTCTCCCATACCTACATAGAGGATTGGCTTTCCTGTTACTGCTTTTACTGACAGTGCCGCACCACCACGGGTGTCACCATCAAGCTTGGTTACGATCACACCGTCGATGCCGACTTTTTCGTTGAACTCTTTTGCCACATTTACGGCATCCTGTCCTGTCATCGCATCAATTACGAGTATGGTCTGATGTACTTCTACTGCCTGCTTAATCTCTGCAAGCTCTTCCATCATGTCTTCATCTATATGAAGTCGTCCTGCTGTATCGAGAATGACCAGATTGTTGCCATTCTTCTGCGCATGTTCCAGTGCCGCTTTAGCGATGTTCGCCGGCTTGTGATTCTCACCCATGGAGAATACTTCCACGCCCTGCTTCTCACCATTGACCTGTAACTGCTTAATCGCAGCCGGTCTGTAGACATCACATGCAACCAGCAGTGGTTTCTTGCCTTTTAGTTTGAACTTTCCGGCAAGCTTTGCAGTTGTCGTCGTCTTACCTGCTCCCTGAAGTCCGGCCATCATAATGACGGTAATTGCACTTCCCGGCTGAAGCTTGATCTCTGTGGTCTCAGATCCCATCAGTTCGATCAGTTCGTCATTTACAATCTTGACTACCATCTGTCCCGGATTCAGACCATTCATTACGTCCTGACCGATCGCGCGTTCCTGTACTTTTTTGATAAAGTCTTTTACAACTTTAAAGTTAACATCGGCTGCAAGCAGCGCACGCTTAATCTCTTTTAACGCTTCTTTTACATCGTCTTCTGTCAGACGCCCCTTGCTCCGCAGGTTCTTAAATATGTTTTGAAGTTTTTCTGTCAAGCTGTCAAATGCCATGCTATAACTCCTCTATAATCTCATCGGATATCTTGCGGATGTCTGCAACAAGCTGCTGTGCATTCTCCTTATCGTATCCGTCCAGCAATTCGTCTATCTGCTTTACTTTGTCTCTGATCGACACGAACTTCTCTACCAGATGAAGTTTCTCTTCGTAGCCTTTCAGTGTATGGGAACATCTCTTTACCAGATCGTGTACACCCTGTCTGCTGATTCCTTCTTCTCTGGCAATCTCACCAAGAGATAGGTCTTCCAGAACAAACTGCTCATACACTTCTTTCTGATGATCTGTCAGAAGTTCGCCATAAAAATCATATAATAATGCCTGTTCTAATATTTCATTCATGTCTCTCACCTGTGATATCATATAACAAATCCCACTGGGTGTCAAGTATTTTTTCTTTACACTTAATCATAATTTTTATCTGGAAGTTGCTATTCAGAAAATTCCTGCCGGTGAATAGTAACAACAGCAGTTTTATATTTGTATATTTTCTACATTTTATCTTTTGACTATAGTCATAAAATATAGTAATATAAGCTTCGGAATATTTTCCACGCTTACATCATATATTTATTAAGGGGAGAATATATCATATGGCGAAAAAGAACTACTATAAAATACTTGGCGTATCCCAGACTGCCACGCCCGAGGAATTATCTGCTGCCAAGAATCTGCTGGCCAAGCAGTATCATCCCGATGTCAATATGAAAAAAGGGATTGACACCACAAAGCAGATGCAGCTGATCCTTGAAGCCTACCGGGTCTTATCCGATCCCGATAAGCGCGCAGCCTACGATACGAAACTTTTCGGCAAAAAGTCAGCCAAAAAGAAACGAAGTTTTAACATATATAATATGGAAGAAACTCCTTTTCCGGAAGAAGTTTCTTTTGTTACATACTGGCGGGTTGCAGACTCTCTTTACGAGATCACTCAGGAAAGTAACCGCCTCTTCAAAGAACGCACACATGCCTACCGCCTTTCGCAACTGGCGGATCAGGCGATTCATTATACCTTTGTATTAAAGGATGCCCAGATACCGGCCCGTTACTGGCACCCGGAGATTATGAACTGGCTTTTATTTACCTGGAACAAGAACCGTAATCTTCCGATCTCTTATCTTCTGACTCTGTATGATGATTATGTAAAAACGGATGTCAACACATTAAAACGTCTGAAGCTAAAAAGAGAGGCCAAACATTTCCAGCATTCGGTAAAGCGGCTTGTGAACTTTTAAATTTCTCACACATCTGCCTCTTTTGCATATGATGTACTGTAAACATCATTATTGGAGGATTCAATATGAGCGATTTAAGTACAGCAAACTGTGGATGCGGATGCGAAGGACGCGACAGATTCGGCGGAGACTGCGGATGCGGCGGATGTGGTAATGGTTGTGGATGTAACAACGGATGCGGATTCGGCAACAACAGTTGTCTGTGGATCATCCTTCTCCTGTGCTGCTGTGGTGGATTCGGCAATAACGGCTGTGGCGGCGGATGTGGATGTGGCAACGACAGCTGCCTGTGGATCATCCTTCTCCTGTGCTGCTGTGGCGGATTCGGCAATAACGGCTGTGGATGCGGCAATGGTTGCGGATGCGGCGGCGGATGCGGATGTGGATGCTAAACCTTCTTTTGTATACCTTGCTATTCCCGGGACGGAGTTTTTACTTCGTCCTTTTTCTGTCCCCATAATCATCATACTGTTTCTCTGCACTCATACATTTCCACCTTCTTTTGAGTGGTTTCATCATTCTGCTCTTCATTCTATCTTTGCTGTCATACACTCCCACTTTCTTTCATATGATATAACTGGAAGTTACCTGGTCAGAATTTTCCTGTGCCTGGTTACTGCCGCAAGCGCTGATACAGGAGGATTTTCTATGGCAGGAAGGATTTCAAAACCAATGACACCATTTGATAAATCTGTCACACCCTCCTATTTGTATAAACTGAAGCTTTTTCTGCCATTTCTCCCTCCTGCCAGCCAGCGTTTTCTTGGTATTTATATCAAATTTCTGGAATTCCGGGTTACTTTGGATTCTTTCCGTGGATTTCCGGTCCATACATTTTCCCTTCATTCTCTGGATGAACTGACTCCGTATATGGACGAACAGGAATGTAATATGATGGAACAGATCTCATCCATGATACAGATGATGGAAATGTTCCAGGGAATGTCTTCGGATCCCGGTATCTTCTCTGGTGCGCATGGAGATTCTGACCACGCTTCCGGGAATCCATTTTCCAATCCTCTGGACTTTTTTAAAAATATGATGTCCGGGGAAGAACAGTCGGAATTTCAGAATTATATGAACCTTTTCGACCAGGAACTTGATCAATGTGAAAAAGGAGATGGTACGCATGAACGAATGGATGAATCATCCGGATCTTAAAAATATGGATCCTGTCAAGCTGGAACTTATCAAACTTGCCTCCAGACAGACCGCAGGAAAAAACGGACGGTCTCTCGCCCCTGTTATGATGGCCCTGATCACCAGTGCCAATAAAAAAGGGATCAGCTTCACCCCTCAGGAAATGTCTCTGATCCTTGATATTCTAAAAGAAGGGAAATCCCCGGAAGAACAAAGTCAGATCGATCAGATGGTCCATATGGTGCGCAGTCATATGAAAAGCAATGTAAAAAAAGAAGGGTTTTAAAGCCCTTCTTCCTTGCGCATCATACGTATTTGTCTTCTTTTTTCGCCTTTGACCCACTCTTCTTTTTCTTCTTCTGTTTCCAGTTCCAGTCGTGGTACTGCGGTTGGCTTGTCATTTTCATCCAGTGCCACCATCGTAAAGAATGCGTGATTGATCGGTGTACGCTCTCCGTTCAATGCCTCCACATACGTATCTACCTTTACTTCCATCGACGTAGTTCCGACATAGGTGACTTTTCCAATAATCACTACTGTATCTTTCAGATATGCCCCGCGCAGGAATCTTAAGTTATCAACAGATGCCGTGATCACATTCTTTCTGGCGTGACGCTTCCCCACCATGCCTGCCACTTCGTCGATCCACTGCATAAGCTCTCCTCCGAACAGTCGCTCTGCTGCATTCAGATGCTGTGGTCTTACCATATGAACGGTCTCTACGATAGACTCAGATACTTTTCTGCTCTCAACTTCCATGAAAACACCTCTCTTTTTCTTTTTAAGCTCTTTTATTATAGCACAGGATTTGCTATACTTAAAACGATTTGAAATTATGTATTCCGACAAATACAAAATAAAAATTAAGACCATGTCACTGTCCACACATAACATAACCAGTGACAAAAACAACAATACAGAACAAAAGCTGTCTTTAATAAAGCAGCGGAATGGAGTTTTCATGAGAAATATAAAATTAATGATCGAATATGACGGAAGCCGTTATCAGGGATGGACCCGTCTTGGAAAAGATGAATCCGGCAATACCATTTCCAATAAGATTCTGGAAGTATTAAGAAAAATGACCGGTGAAGATGATATCGAATTATTCTGTGGCTGCCGCACAGAAGTTGGTGTACATGCTTATGCACAGATCGCCAACTTTAAAACTTCCTGTGATGCCAGCACAAAGAATATCAAGCACTATCTCAACCGTTATCTTCCAATGGACATTGCAATCCTGGATGTCAAAGAGATGCCGGAGCGCTTCCATGCACAGTTAAATGCTACATCTAAGACATACGTCTACCGTATGACAATCGATGACGTACCAAGTGTCTTCGACCGCAAATATACGTATCACTGCTACCGCATCCCGGACAAGCACCTGATGCAGCTGGCTGCAGAGCAGATTGTTGGAAAGCATGATTTCCGTAACTTCTCTACTGCAAAGAGAACAAAATCTACTGTACGTGAAGTCTATGATATTGATATCTACGGCGATATCGAGGAAATGCAGATTACGATCCATGCAGATGATTTTCTTCACAACATGGCAAGAATCATCATCGGTACTCTTCTGGATGTCGGACTTGGCAATCGTTCAGTGAATGATATTCCGGATATTTTTGAAAGTTTGCTGCCTTATAGTGCGCCTTGTGATCCGAAAGGGTTGTATTTGCAGGAGATTACTTACAAATAAATGTGGGTGTGTGATGTCACAAATGGGTAGTTAGTGAACGAAAAGCGTATAATGTATCGAAACGGCGCCGCTCCCTGCGGTCAATGTCGCCTTATTCGATACATTATACGCTATTCTTGCCATAGGTTTTGGATTTGTAGCTTTGAGCAATATTATTTTTTATTCTTTTTCCAGATTTATTATAGACTATTTTCTGCAACAGTCTTTTTTGTAGTTTTCTTCTTTTATACTTCCTCTTCCGGTTTGGCTTCTATGATTTTTACGCCCCGGGTGTGGATTTTTTGTAGTTCTTCCAGGGTGAATTTCCGATCGGTGATGACTCCGGTGTAGTCTTCTAGCTGGTTGATCCAGGTCATGGATTGTTTGCCAAATTTTGACCGGTCTACTACCAGGTATGATCTTGCGCATTGTCTTGGTACCTGGCGTTTCAGCCACATTTTTTCGTGTGTTGGTGTGGTTACCTGGAGTTCTTCATTGATGGATGCTGCCCCGAAGAATCCTACATCAAACCGGAAGTCTTTTAGCATCTCTGTTGCATATCTTCCGAACAGGCTTCCTGTTTCTTTTTGTACTAATCCGCCACAGATATAGACTCTTGCGTCGCTGTTTTTCAATACCTGTGCGATTTCAAGGTCATTTGTTACGATGATGATCTCTGGAATATCCCGGATCAGTTTTGCGATCTCGCAGGTTGTTGTTCCTGCGTCCAAAAAGATAGAATCTCCCGGGTTGATGTATTCCACACATTTTTTTGCAATGGCTTCTTTGCTGTCTTTGTTACTTGTCTGCTTAGTCTCGTATGCGACTTCCTGTTTTGCTACTGCTCCCCCATGGCAGCGTTCGATCATATTACTATTCTGGAGTTTTACCAGGTCTCTGCGGATTGTCATGGCACTGACATCAAGTTCTTTTGCCAGTTCGTCCACCTGCACGCTTCCATTCTCCCTGATCAGTTCGACTATCATTGCCTGTCTTTCTGCTGCAAGCATCTTCATCTACCTCCCTGTTTCATGCAATTTTTCATTATTCCCCAGTTGTATATGCCTATGTCTATATTCCTTGCATCCGGCTTTTCACTGTCTTCATGGCATTTCAATTGTTGTCTGTATTTTTAACAACCTCTGCTTATACGAATTCCGTTTCAATCGTTAATGCAATCTTATGTTGCGGATACTGTTCTTTCATATATATTTCAAATGATTCTCTCATCTCTTCCCAGTCTTTTAACGCATAGTCTACAATAAAATCACAATAGATCGTATCAGTATCTTTACTCAGGTATAAGGCATGAAAGCTCTTTACATGCTCCTGTGACCGGACGAATTTTCCGATATATTTTCGTAATTCTGACACGCTTGCGGTATCTTCGTCTACCGCATAGATTCCAAACACCATCGTTACGTGATATTCTTCCATGATCCTAAGCTGGAGTTTGTGAATTTCTTCGTATACCTCTCCGATATTTCTCTTATGATCGATCTCGATATTGACCGATCCGGAGTAACGGTCCGGTCCGTAATCGTGCAGCATCATGTCTATCGCACTGATGACACCATCTGTCGCACGGACTTCTCTGTATATTTTCTTTGCCAGTTCTTCTTTTCCAGGTCTTCCAATCAGGTCTGCCGCTGTACTTTTCAGTGATTCAATCCCACTTTTTATAACCACAATTGAAAATATGATTCCTGCATACGCATCCAGTGAAAATCCCGTAAATAAAAATATCACCGATGACAGAATAGTAAGAATGGAAAAGCATGCATCATTTCTTCCTTCTTCTCCAACTGCAAGAAGCGCTTCATATTCTACCGATTTTGCCACTTTCACCGTATAGATTCCAAGGAAGAATTTGATCACTGCGGTTACTGCGACAATGATGATCGCCAGCATACTGACATTCATTTCCGATGGATGAAAGATACCATCTACGGATTCTTTTAACATCTCTATTCCTGCATACAGGATTAATATCCCGACTACCATTCCAGTCAGATACTCGATCCTTCCATAGCCAAATGGATGCTTTTCATCCGGATGTCTGGCCGATAACTTGCTTCCTACATAGGTCAGGAATGAAGATCCTGCATCCGTTGCATTATTAATTCCTTCTGATACGATCGCAATCGATGAAGCCAGCATTCCGATGATAATTTTCACAACTGCAATCAATAAATTAACCAGAATTCCAAGCACTGATGTTCTGACAATCCGGGCCTGGCGTGTTGTTTCTTTCATAATTTTACTTTTTCCTGCTTTCTTTTATAAATTTCCCTTTTCAGATGTCTTCATGATAACATGGCTGGAATTTTTTTACAAGAATGCGGTCTGTACGCTTCTCTTGCATACTATAGCATCCACAAAAGCCGGTTAAAAGATCTATCCTGAATTTTGATAACAAAATTCTTTTCTTCCAACCGGCTTTTATATATGTTTTATGTAATGTATTTACATGAAGATATTCAGAATCAGTACTTCTACCACACCGACTGCCCATGCAACCGTTGATGTCACTGACCAGATCGTCAACTGGTCTTTTGCTTCGCTGACTCCTAAGGTTCTGTTTACTACCCAGAAGTAACTGTCGTTAAAGTATCCGAAGAATAAAGATCCTACACAGCATGCCACTGCTCCGAGGATCGGGCTTACGCCTGATGCTGCGATGATTGGTGCTGTGATACTTGCTGCTGTTGTCATTGCTACTGTTCCTGATCCCTGGATGAATCTCATCGCTGTTGAGATCAGAAGTGGCAGGATGATGATCG
>NZ_CDRRQK010000028.1:0-12407 GCF_977044405.1 Dorea sp. | reverse complement strand
TAAGTGGCATGCCGCCAATCACACCAACTACAACTGTACATACGATCAATGCTAAAAATGCCTGAATCTTTGTCTTTAATACCAGGAAGATCAGAAGAGCGATACCTACGCCCAGACCGATCAACATACGTTCCCCACTAAGTCCGTTTACCATAATTAGACCTCCATCTTTCTCTTATGTATTTCCGGAATTCTTTTGTACAGAGAAGCTAACACCGAAAGCTTCTTCCGATCGCATGGTAATTAACCTCTCCATTCCATCCATACATCATTCCTGCGTTTTGTATAATATTTAATTTATTTCAGATTTATTTTCCCGTAAAATTCGGTGCATATTTGGCTGCCAGTCTGATTGCTTCAATCATGCTGACCGCGCTTACGATTCCTTTTCCTGCAATGTCAAATGCAGTTCCGTGATCTACGGATGTACGAAGGATCGGCATACCATTTGTGATTGCGATTGTCTTTTCAAAGTCCAATGTCTTGGTTGCAATATGTCCCTGATCATGATACAGAGATAATACGCTTGTGTATTTGCCTTGTGCTGCCTGATGGAATACGGAATCAGCTCCGATTGGCCCTGCTACGTCATAGCCTTCTTTTTTCAGTTCTTCGATTGCCGGCATGATCTCTTCTACTTCTTCCCATCCGAACAGTCCATGCTCACCGCTATGTGGATTGAGTCCTGCAATTGCCATTGTTCCTTCTTTTACGCCAAGTCTTTCCAGTGCTTTGGTGCAGCGTTTTACATAATCGATGATTCTGTCTTTTTTGATCATGTCTAACATCTGTCTTAAAGATACGTGTCTTGTCAGGAAGAATACACGCATGCCGTTTGTCTCGAACATGGTGAGTGGATCTTCTGTATTGGTCAGTGCGCCAAAGATCTCCGTGTGCCCGATGTATGGCACTTCTGCTGCATGAAGGGATTCTTTGTTGATCGGAGTGGTTGCTACTGCGTCAACTTTTCCTGCATTGGCAAGTTCGATACTTTTTGCAATATATTCATAGGCTGCCTTTCCGCACATGCCGCTGACTTTTCCATATGCAAATGTGTCCATGTCCACATTATCAAGATCGATCAGGTTCAGTACACCTTTTTCATCGACTGCTTCTTCCGGTTCCTTGATCAGGTTGATCTTCAGGTCCTCTTCTGTAATCTCGATTGCTTTTTCCACGATTTTCTTATCTCCTACGATCACACAGACTGCAATCTGAAATACCTCATCTGATGCAATGGATTTTGCTACGATTTCTGGTCCGACTCCGGCCGGGTCTCCGATTGGTACTGCAATAATTGGTTTTTTCATAGTTCTCTCTTCCTTTCATTTACTTTACTTTTTTTGCTTCACTTCACGCCATGGATTATTTTGCTGCCAGAGTGTGTCTGAAAAATGCTTTCTGTAAAATTGCTGGAATGATTTTCAGATACGCTCCAGGCCGTGGCATTAAATATATAATTTTTCCTTCAAATAAGTGATACACTTATTGATTGCATCTTTATCTCCCTGGCTTCCACCCTTGGTAATGATGTGGACACCTTCGAATTCTCCTTTTAAGAACTGTCCGTACGCTGCCAGCGGGAGTACTTCATCTAACAGGCTGAGTCCTGCAGTGTCAAATTTCTGGCACACGGCAACGGTTACATCCCCGCCGCTTGTATACAGTCCCTTGAATGTCTCTTCTGCTTTGAAGATCCGGTATGTAATCTCTGCAAATGCGCTGTTGATCTTGCCGGTTACTTCATCAAGTGAGCAGTTATAACGTTCCATATATGGCTTAAAATCAATACGGTTCTCCGGATAGATTCCATCACCTGTTACCGTGGATACGATATTTTTATCGCATTCATCAAGAATTGATTTTACAACTCTTGCGATCTCTTTTTCTCTTCGCTCCTCACCTTCTAAGAGTTCCCTTGTCTTTACGAATTCATTGTGTGTTCTCTGTGACAGCCACAACTCTTCCATCTGGGCGGTTGTATTCGCATTGACACTTCCTACAACTGCAAGGATCTTGGTTTTCTGTTTTTTCTTATTTGGTGTGATCAGCTTTCTTGATAATGTTGCGGTAAATACCCCCGGATCTACGGTGATCACTTTTAATCCGCTGGTAATAACTGCATCTGCGATCAGGTCCAGATCTTCCTGTGTGATGCAGTCAAGTGTAATGATCCTGCTTCCTTCTTCCACACATTTTTTCATCAGATCTGCCAGGTAATGTTTGCCGTGCATCAGATCTTTCATGTAAATGGTTGACACCTTATATTTACTCTGCTGTGCGAACAATGGTCCGACTTCAGATATCTTAACCGGTGTCTTTGGATCTACAGCAATGTTCGTTTTGTGAAGCGGCAGTCCATTGACCAGCATGTAGCCTCCGCATATGATTCTTCCTGATGCCGGGAAACACGGTGCAACAACCGCCACATAATCCTCTCCGAGAGCATCCAGCATCGCATCTGTCTCGCTTCCAAGATTCCCTCTTAAGGTGCTGTCAATTCTGTTGGCATAGACCTTTACTTCGTCATTCTTAAGCATGTTACAGACATTGTATACACGGTTATAGGCAATCTTTGCATCCACACCCCTGCTGTCGGTTGGATACAGGACACAATCACAATCCGCCAGCGTCGATAATTCGATCCGTTCAGCATTCATCACTGTATATGCTTTGTAATTCATCTTTTTTAGTAATACTCCTGTCGCATTGGCCCCCGTCAGGTCATCTGCGATTACAACACACTGCGGCATATTCATTCTCCTTTTTTGTTATTACATTTTCGAACATTTCTTCTTGTTTGTTTATGTTTATATTTTATCTCTTTTGTTCGTTTATGTCAATATAATCTATTTTTTATCAATCTTTTTGTTTGAATCCACAATTATCAATGTTCATTTTTGTTTACTTTTTTATTTTAGTCAAGTGGATATTCGCAATCCGCTTCGCTACTTGATTTGGTAAAGAAAAGCCAGCCAAAGAACCTTATCGATTTTTTCAAAACCTCATTTCTTTGGCCGGCCTTTTAACCTGTTTGTTTTAGATATTATATTCTTCTAAATTCTGTCTACATGAAGATATTGAGGATCAGTACTTCTACTACACCGACTGCCCATGCGACCGTTGATGTAACTGACCAGATCGTCAACTGGTCTTTTGCTTCGCTGACTCCTAAGGTTCTGTTTACTACCCAGAAGTAACTGTCGTTAAAGTATCCAAAGAATAAGGATCCTACACAGCATGCAACTGCTCCAAGAATCGGGCTTACGCCTGATGCTGCGATGATTGGTGCTGTGATACTTGCTGCTGTTGTCATTGCTACTGTTCCTGATCCCTGGATGAATCTCATCGCTGTTGAGATCAGAAGTGGCAGGATGATGATCGGGATTGCTGTCTTTGCAAGTCCCTCTGCCATAAATGTTCCAAGTCCGGAATCTTTGATGATCTGTCCAAGCGCTCCGCCGCCACCTGTTACCAGCATGATGATTCCGGCTGATGCCATTCCTTTTTCCATCTCTGCAAGGGCTTCGTGTCTGTCAAGATTTCTTCCAAGTGTAAGGATTGCTACGATCAGTCCAAGTCCTACCGCTACGATCGGCTGTCCAAGGAATACGAGGATGTTCATGAATCCTTCTGTTTTTCCCATTGCGGATGCAACCGTGTTGATTAAGATCAGGATAATCGGTACGATCAGTGGCATGAAGGATTCCAGTGCTCCCGGCACGCCTGTCATATCCATTGCAAATGCTGCTTCGTAGTTTGGCTCCTGATATGGTGCTTCTACGATTTCTCCCTCTTCATTTGGGATTCTGTAATACTTTTTAGAAAGGAACATTCTTGCATATGCGATACATGCGATTGCCATCGGCACTGCAAGTACCAGCGTCAGTAAGATGAACTTCCCTACATCTACTCCGAAGATTCCGCAGACTCCTAAAGGTCCCGGTGTCGGTGGTACTAAAGAGTGTGTGATTACAAGACCGGCTGCAAGTGCAGCTCCAAGTCCGATCACTGATTTCTTTGTTGCTTTTGAAATAGCTTTTGCGATTGGTGCCAGTACGACGAATCCAGAATCGCAGAAGATCGGGATGGATACTAAGAATCCTGTCAGTGCCAGGGCTTCTTCTTCTCTCTTCTTACCAAAGAGTTTCAAGAATGTATGTGCCATTCTCTTAGCTGCTCCTGTCACCTCGAAGATCTGACCCATCATAACGCCAAATCCAATGATGATACCAATACTTCCTAAGGTTCCGCCAAACCCGGAAGTAATCGAATTTACAATACCAAATGTTTTCTCTACTCCGTCTACTTCAATCGTGATATTTGTAAGTGGCATGCCGCCAATCACACCAACTACAACTGTACATACGATCAATGCTAAAAATGCCTGAATCTTTGTCTTTAATACCAGGAAGATCAGAAGAGCGATACCTACGCCCAGACCGATCAACATCCGTTCCCCACTAAGTCCGTTTACCATAACCAGACCTCCTATGTTCTCTCTTTTCTTGCGTTGCGCTGCAGAGTTTTTTATTTCTCTGCAGCAGTTTCCTTTATTATGATTTCAATATTTTTATTTTGATATTGTTACTGTTCACACGTTGTGCAAACAGTAATCTGATATTTTCTATATCTTTCAGATTGCTGTATATTCCGCCATTTTTGCAATCTTTTACTTTTCTGTCAGTACTTCTACTGCTTCTCTAAGCGTTGTGATCTCTCCTACATTTCCAGGGAAGATGACATATGGTGTCAGAGGGAATTTGCTCTCCTCGCCTGTCTGCCATACCGGAATTCCAGGTTTGATCTGTCCAAGTACGTTTGCTTTTTTCACTGCAAGTGCCTTTGTTCCTACATCACTCGAAGTAATTCCACCTTTTGCGATAACGAAGCTTGGTGTAACACTTAAGTGTCCAACCAGTGACTGTACTGCATCTGAAATCTTTACAGACAGTCTCAGTTCATCTTCTTTATCGCCGGTATCTGCTGTGATCAGTGCTCTTGTTGTGTAACAGCACACTGTCTTTCCTGCTTTGATGCACTCCTCTTCCAGATCCAGACATCTCTGTACTTCTTTTTCAAATGCTTCATCATCTTTTACCAGTGTCGCATCCAGTTCGATGAATTCAATGTCTGTCAGCTTCTTCAGCTCTTCTACCTGTTTGGTAGTCTTATCTGTATGGGATCCTACCACGATGATTCCACCGTTCGTAGTCTCTTTTACTACCATCTGTTCTCTTGTAAGAAGCGGCTGGTCAGTTACTCCGCCCATAACCTTTACGATAGCTGCTGCTGTACGGAACATGAATACTTTTCCTTTTGCCATTGCTCTGTATAATGCTACACAGAATACTTTTACATCTGCATAATCCACAGCATTTACAATAATCTTGTTAAAGTCTTTGACCGCCATCAATTCTTCTTCAATCTTATCGATATTCATGTCATGGATATCTTCCAGGGAAATGCAAGTAACATCAGAAGCTTTGTACGCTCCTTTTGTCTTCTCTTCTACATATTCCGGCATTGTTGCTGCACTGTAGCCAAATGTCTTGTCTTTGGCAAATTCTGTCTCATTTGCAGGGATCAGTTCATCACCGTATTTTACATAATGTACATCATCGATTGTGAATCTTCCACCTTCTTTGAAGAACGGGCAAAGGATTTCTCCATCGATGGTCTTTCCTGTATTTGCTTCATAATTTTTCTTAAGAAGTTCTGTCTCCAGTGGATAATGTCCGCGGAGTGTAGAGTCACTTCTGCTGATGAAGATGTATTCTTTTCCTGTCTCTTTTGCAACTTCATCTACAACAGCTGCGATATCATTGTGTGCTTTTGTTGTCTGCTCAGCTGTAAATCCTCTAGAATTTGTCAGGACATAGAATAAATTATTCTTTTCTTCAAATCCCTGACGGATCGTATCTTTTTCCCAGTTGGTATATACGGAAATGTCATGTACCGTCTGGACTCCTGTCGGGTCATCATCTAAGACAACGATCTTTTTATTGTTTTTTTCGATTTCTTTTTTTAGCAGCTCATCGATATAAGCTTCATCTATCTTCTTATATGAAGTTAATACTTCTGCATTCAGTGCCATGTCCATTCTCCTTATCTTTTTTGATTTCACTTATTTTGTAATCTCTTGAACGTTCCTGTTATGTGCCCCGGTCACAGTTTTATTCTGCGGCCGGTCCGGCACTTATATCTTTCTTTTTATTATTCTTCTGTTTTCTTTACTTCTACGTCAGCAAGTTTTTCGAAGTACTGAACAATTCCGCCGTGGTCGTCATTCATATGTCCATGGATCTTCAGTGTCTGAAGGATTTCATACAGCTGTGCTGTGTATGGAATCGGCACGTCGATAGAATGTGCTGTATTTACTACGTTCTTGATATCTTTGTGGTTGATTCTGATTGGTCCGCCCGGTTTGAAGTTACGCTCGATGATCATTGGGATCTTAGCATCAAGTACTGCACTTCCTGCAAGTCCTCCGCGGATTGCGTGGTATACTTTTTCCGGATCAGCACCTGCTTTTGTTGCAAGTACAAATGCTTCTGATACAACTGCGATTGTGTTGTTAACGATTACCTGGTTGGCAAGTTTTGTAACACTTCCGCTTCCGCTTCCACCAATTAAAAGTGCTGAAGATCCAAGAATGTCAAAATATTCTTTCATTGCATCAAAGTCTTTCTGGTCTCCACCAGCCATGATTGCAAGTGTTCCTGCAACTGCTCCCGGTTCTCCACCAGATACAGGTGCGTCTACAAATCCAACACCTTTGGCCTTCAGTCCTTCGTAGCATTCTTTTGATTCTACCGGTGTTACGGAACTCATATCACATACAACTGTTCCTTCTTTGATTGTGGAAGCAACTCCTCCCTCGTCGAATAAGATGGATTTTGAAATTGCGCCGCTTGGCACCATGATGATGATTCTTTCGCACTGTTCACCAATCTCTGCATATGTAGCTTCTGTTGCTCCTGCTGCTACAACGTCTGCAACTGCTTCTTTGTTCAGGTCAGATACCAGAAGTTCTACACCTGCTTTTAATAAGTTCTTTGCCATCGGTCTTCCCATGATACCAAGTCCAATAAATCCTACTTTCATTTGTTTTACTTCCTTTCTTTTTTACATCTTCCAGTTTTCACACCAGAACGAACATGTAGCGTTTTGTTTTCTTTATTTTCATGTTCATCTGTGTTCTTTTCCCGTGTGATGTATCGTTCTTTTTTGTTTCTGACTCCACTTTACTACATACCGGTATACCGGTCAAGATGTTATTTATGTTTCTCCTTTTTCTACAGTTTTCCGCCTTTGTTTTTGTACATTTTTCACATATAATCTTGTTTTAGTCTGTTATATTTTTAACATCTTAAACAATATTTTCACACTGCTTTTTCCTTTCTACTTGACCAATCTATAACCATAATGTATGATATTTGTAGTGAAAAGCGCATGTATTTTGTTAAATAAATAATTATCGTAAAATAAAGGAGCTACTATGAAACCATTAAACGAACAGGCATATAATTATCTCCAGAATCTGATCATGGAGAATCATTTTTCCTATCAGGAAGTGTATTCTGAGACGAAATTATCAAAAGAGCTCGGAATATCCAGAACCCCTCTCCGGGATGCCGTGCACAGACTTGCACAGGAGGGATATATTGATATTATTCCAAGCAAAGGATTCATGCTGCATCAAATGAACAGAAAAGATGTAAACGAAACATTCCAGGTGCGCTCGGCCCTTGAGACCTACTGCACCGTTCAGATCACAAAGGAATCTACCAGCCGCAAAGCCAAGAAGCTTTTTAAAGAGCTAGACTGGATCATGGAATGTATGAAAGATATTATGGAAACGACACATTCGATCAAGGAATTTTCAGAGTATGATTTCCAGTTTCATACGAAGATCATTGATTATCTGGAAAATGATCAGTTTTCCAATGTGTTTGCGATGTTCATGTACCGTATGAAACGGCTCGCTGAGTTGTCGCTTTCCCACCGTGGACGAATGGAGCAGACATATCAGGAGCATATGGATATTCTGGATTGTATGAAGGCCGGGGAGACGAAGAAGATATATGAGACGACTTTGAGGCATATGGAGACGCCTCGGTTTATTAATCTGGAGGATTTGTAGATTTTTTAGTGGATTTAATCAGGACAGAAAAGAGTACAATATATTGAAACGGTGCAGCTCCCTTCGGTCAATGTCACCTTATTCAATATATTGTACTCTTTTCTTGTGTATTGTTACCGGAAGGTTGAAAAATCTCTGCGGGAGAATCCTCCGGATGAATATACCTTTTTTAGTGGCGTAGGCTGTAGATTGGAGATGTTGAAAATGCTCTGTGCGAGAATCCTCTGGGTAATAAACTCTTTTAGTATTGTGTTGGTGGTTTTTCCATGCACACTTCCTGGGTAGAGTCTTTGGATTCCGAAGTTTCTTTTTCCTGGAAGCCATATTTTTTGTAGAAGTTTACTGCTGTCTCAGTGTGCAGGATTCCGTAGAGGTGGCCTGTGTCTTCCATGATTTTGTTCATTAGTTTTGTTCCATAGCCCTGGTTTCGGTGGTTTTCTGCTATGACTACGTCCATTAGATAGAAGGTTGTCGTGTGGTCTGTCAGGACTCTTGCGAAGCCGATCTGGGTGTCCCGGGTGTCTGTTTTCAAGAACAGGCCGTATGGACAGGAGTGTTCCATGGAGGTTATTATCTTGGATTCCGGTCTTTCTTTTGCCCAGTCTGTGCTGTGCAATAGTTTTACTACGTCTGACTGGTTCATGTTTTCTATGCCTTTTCTTATATAGTAAGATTTATCCTGTTCGCCTTCTTTTCCGCTTTTTTCCTGCTCTCTTTTTGCTTGTTCAATCTTATCTTTTGAATCTTGTTCTATTACTTTCCGAAGGTTTTTCAGATAACCTGAGCATTCGCTTTCTTTTTGTCCGTAGGTCATCTGAAGTTTATATTCTAACGGAAGCCATGTCTCTATGTCTGCTTCATTATGCTGGATCAAGGCTTCCATCTTATCCAGGGCATGGACAATCTTTGCTTCCGTTGTCTCAGCCGCTTCTAGTTCTTCGAACAGACCATCTAATTCTTTTTGTTCTTTTTCCGGGAGCATTGCTGTTACCTGGCTGATTGCATTTCCTTCTGTTTCCCGGTCATCGTCTGTCTTAACGAATGCCGGGATATCTCCTGTGACTGCTTCTCCCAGATCGTGGAACAGACACATTGTTATCACTTTGTCCATATCACATTCCGGGAATTCTTCTTTTAATTCTTCTTTTACAAGCCATGCAAACACGCAGAGACGGTAAGTATGTTCTGCCACGCTTTCCCGTCTCTCATTAGTTGTTCTTGAATGGCGCATATTCCATTTCAGGCGTTCTGCCACACCCATAAAATTAAGTAATGTTCTTGGTTCCATTCTGTCCACCTACTCATTCAGATATTCGAGTAATCCCTGATATTCTTTCTTCATCAGTCTTTGTCCATGCATGTAAAAATGCTGCAGCTTGTCATAATCTTTTTCCATACGTGATACAGTCGGAATCAGCGGACGGATTACGAAGATTTTTCCTTCTTCTTCTAATTTCTCGATCAGTTTCATCTGCTTGTTGTATACTGCATTTCTGGACATGATCGTCTTCACCAGGTTTGGATACTTTTTATAGGCTCTCTTATAAAGCTGTTCGGTTGCTTTTACCGGACGTTTTTTTCTGTAACCTGGATTTCTGGTCAGAACTACTACAATCTTTTCATTACCTTTTTCCAGTGCATACTCAACCGGGATGGAATCTGCCAGTCCACCATCCAGATAAGGGATTCCGTCTACATTTGCGATTGGTGCTGCCAGTGGCATACTGCTCGATGCACGGCAGATCTTCATAAGTCTCTCCGGATCTTTCTCTTCTGTCAGATACTCTGCACCACCGGTTATGCAATTCGTTACGACCAGTTCACATTCCATCTCTGATGCAAAATATGTCTCGAAGTCAAATGGATAGATTTCATTTGGAAATTTGTCAAACAGCATATCCATATCCATCAATGCCTTTTCTTTTAATGATTTCTTTAATCCATACATATAATCATACTCTTTCTCACGGTGGATCACGCATTCACGGCTCCGCCCAGCCTGTTTGGATACGTAATCAACTGCATTACATGCACCGGCCGATACACCGATTACATTTGACATATACAAATCCTTTTCCATAAGATAATCCAGAACTCCGGATGTAAATACCCCGCGGTTTGCGCCGCCTTCCAGTACCAATGTTGCTTTTACCATAAGTCTTACCTCTCTTTGTCTTGTTTGTTCTAAATTTCTTTTTTCATCCTCTGATGATACGGATTATTCGTTACTGCTCACATACAAAAATTTTCCTGAACTCAAAATTCATATAGCGCAGCACATAATACTGTTATTATTATATACCTTTTTCCCCTTTTTTCATAGAAGGAAAAAAGGAACTTCCCTTGCTATTTTCCCTTATCTCTGGTACTATATGCTAGAGTGTGTCTGCAAAATTCTTTTTTGCAGAAATGATTTTCAGGCACGCTCCACTTAGCGTCTGCAATCTGGACGCATCACTATCAACGAAGATTCAAACGACAAGGAGAATATAAACCAATATGATTAGTACAAGTAATGTAACATTACGGGTTGGTAAAAAAGCCCTGTTCGAAGATGTTAATATTAAATTCACAGAAGGAAACTGTTACGGTCTCATCGGTGCCAACGGTGCCGGAAAATCTACTTTCTTAAAGATCCTTTCCGGACAGCTTGAACCTACAAACGGTGAAGTTATCATCACACCAGGCGAGCGTCTTTCTTTCCTGCAGCAGGATCATTTTAAATATGATGAATATCCGGTTCTGGATACTGTTATGATGGGAAATGCAAGACTTTATGAGATCATGAAGGAAAAAGAAGCCATCTATGCAAAAGAAGATTTTACAGATGAAGATGGTATGAAAGCCAGCGAGCTGGAAGGTGAATTCGCAGCCATGAACGGATGGGAAGCAGAATCTGATGCTGCCACACTGTTAAATGGTCTTGGAATCCCTGTCGAGATGCACTATGAGATGATGAAAAACTTAAATGGTCCTGAAAAGGTTAAGGTCCTGCTTGCACAGGCTCTTTTTGGTAATCCAGACATCCTGCTTCTCGACGAGCCTACCAACCACTTGGATCTTGATGCGATTGCATGGCTGGAAGAATTCCTGATCAACTTTGATAATACTGTCATTGTTGTATCCCATGACCGTTATTTCCTGAACAAGGTCTGCACACAGATCGCAGATATTGACTATGGTAAGATCAAGCTTTATGCCGGTAACTATGACTTCTGGTATGAATCAAGCCAGCTCCTGATCCGTCAGATGAAGGAAGCGAATAAGAAAAAAGAAGAAAAGATCAAAGAATTACAGGAATTCATTTCCAGATTCAGCGCCAATGCTTCTAAGTCCAAGCAGGCTACTTCAAGAAAACGTGCCCTGGAAAAGATCCAGCTTGATGACATCCAGCCATCCAGCCGTAAATATCCTTACATCGACTTCCGTCCAAACCGTGAAATCGGTAACGAAGTTCTGACTGTAGAAGGATTGAGTAAAACCATCGACGGAGAAAAGGTTCTGGATAACATTTCCTTTACCCTGAACCATGATGACAAGGTTGCATTCGTTGGAAGCAATGAGCTTGCCAAGACAACTCTCTTCCAGATCCTTGCAGGAGAGATGGAACCAGATGAAGGTACTTACAAATGGGGCATCACCACAAGCCAGGCTTACTTCCCACTTGACAGTGGAAGCGAATTCGACAACGATTACAGTATCGTAGACTGGCTGACACAGTATTCTGAAGAAAAGGATGCAACTTATGTACGTGGTTTCCTTGGACGTATGCTGTTCTCCGGTGATGACGGTGTGAAGAAGGTACGTGTTCTTTCCGGAGGTGAAAAGGTGCGTTGTCTGTTATCTAAGATGATGATCAGCGGTGCGAATGTCCTGATCCTCGACGAACCTACCAACCACCTGGATATGGAAAGTATCACCGCACTGAACAACGGTATGACAAAATTCCCTGGTGTACTTCTCTTCTCTTCCAGAGACCACCAGATCGTTCAGACAACTGCTAACCGTATTATGGAGATTGTTCCAGGCGGTAAACTGATTGATAAGATTACAACTTATGATGAGTATCTTGAAAGTGATGAGATGGCTCGTAAGAGACAGACTTATACAGTTCAGGAGGAAGATAACTAAATAGGTGTTTAATACATTAATTTGGGTTGGATTCCCGGTCCTTGCGTATGCCTTGGTATAAGATCTGGTCCGCGACTCCATGAAGCAAGAAGTAGTAAGAGAGCCTGAATTCCCTAAAAGCAACAGAAAG